>NZ_JACJPT010000008.1:0-95603 GCF_014696195.1 Sphaerospermopsis sp. FACHB-1094
TAGCTATGGTAAAGCCTTAGCTGAGTCGGGAAATTATGAAAAGGCTTGTGATATTTTTGAGAGGTCTTTAAATATTAATCCTGATGATATAATAGCATTAAATAGCTATGGTAAAGCCTTAGCTGAGTCGGGAAATTATGAAAAAGCTTGTGATATTTTTGAGAGATTTTTACAAATAAAATCTAATAATTACATATCTTTTATATACGCTAGATGTCTAGAACATTTGGGTAAATACACAGATGCCATATCTCAACTGCAAGCGATAGATTTTGATAGTCTCCCCCAATATCATATAAATGTTATTCATATTACTTTAGGAAGACTTTATTATTGTCTTCAATCTTACGAACAAGGAAATAAGTATTTTAACTTAGCACTTGCTAACTCAGATGATAAAGAGAAGTCAATACTATCCAGTGCTAGAAGTATTCTCGCTCATAATCCTTATAATGAAACTGCTGTGAAGATGTTACAACAAATTGCTGAGGAATCACCACGCTATTCTCAAGCAATGGAAATGTTGACACTAAATTTAAGTGAAGAAGAATATTTTAAAATGGTCAAATCTGATTATCAAAGTGGTGTGAATGACACCGAAATACTAAATCGAGCAATTTATCATAAAATTGCTAATGAAATCAGTATTCTCAAAGGCATTGCTTACCGGATTTTGCGTTTTTCTCAAACAGAAGATCCCTTACTTACAGGTATTATTAATGATATTGAGGATGTATTTGAAGAAGTTAACCGTCGTCGAGCATTAGAAAAATCCCAAATTTCCACTATTGCTAATGATGAATATGAGCAAATTATAGAAATTATTTCCAAAACTGCTCACGATATTTCTGATTTTGTTAATAATCAGTTAGCAATTATTGAGTCTAAAACCAGACGTGCAATGAGAAAACTTGCTGTTGATGACCCTCACTATAAGCAATTTGAGAAACTATTAACACAACTAGAATTTACTCAAATTGCTCTTAATGATCTCAAAGCTATTAATGAAGGGATTAAAATTAAAAATCATCATTTTAAAATCAAAAAACTATTTGAAAAATGGGAAGCTAACCCTCATATTGATAATGCTTCTATTACTCTGGATATTAAAAATGGTGATTCAGAGTTTAATGGTGATGAAGAAAAGATCAAAAGTATTTTAAATGAATTAGTAGAAAATTCCCTCAAACACAATGCTAAAAAACTAGATTTAAACATCTCTATATCTACAGAGGATATTATCAATCCTCCGGGAATCCGTGGTGCTAATATTCCGGGTGAGCAAAAATATCTATTAATTGAGTTTAATGATAATGGTCAAGGAGTTCCCCCAGATAAAAAAGATTGGATATTTCAACCTTTAAAAACTACCGCTAGTGAAGGTCATGGTAGTGGTTTAGGATTATTCATTATCCGCAAAACATTAACACAGATGAACGGACACATCCAAGAAACTGGATGGAAAGGAGCTAGATTTAAAATCTATATTCCTTATACAAAAAGCGAAAATACTTAATTGTGTTAAATTTGATATAAGTCACACTATCAGGTTATACTAGGAATATAGTATAATTTGCTTTGTGTCATTTTTAAATCTCTGAAAATTATAGAATTATGCAGACTAAAAATATTCATTTGCTATTGGTGGAAGATAATTCTGGCTACCTCACTCAACTTATAGAGTGGTTAAATGATTATGGTTATCGTCAGATTCAGACTGCTTCTAGTGTAGTTGAAGCAACAGAAAAGTTATGTGATCCTTTTGATGTCATAATTGCTGATATGCGAATGGAGCAAGATAACAGTGGATTTGTGATTTTGGAAGAGGTAAAAGCACGTAATCTTTCATCAGTGGTGATTATCCTCACTGCTAATGATAATGTGATAGATTGTCGAAATGCTTTTAAATTGCAAGCATGGGACTATATTTCTAAAACCATGCGGGGTAATGTTTTTGATGCTCTCCACGATTCTATCCAAGAAGCTATTACATATTTTAATCGGTGGGGTAATGTTCACAATGAACAATGGATAACTGAAAATCTGGAACTTTTAGAAAAAGACTATTGGGGTAAATATATTGCAGTCATTAATAAAACTGTGATTGAAACAGCAGATAATGAAGATACCCTCAACAAATTACTTGAGGAACGAAAATTAAGACGGTTTTTAACTACTATTAGAAAAATAGGTGATTTACAACCAATTTCTCAACTGATAAAATTACCAGAAAGTCCAAAATTAGAATATAAAAGCACTTTGCAATGGGATGTTAGACAAAATCGTAAAAATGAGGATTTAAAATTTAATGTCCTTAAAACTATTGCTGCTTTTCTCAATTCTGAAGGTGGAACGCTAATTATTGGAGTTGAAGATGATGGTAATATTTTTGGATTAGAGCAAGATTTAGCTACACTTTCCAAAGGTTCTCTAGATCAATTTAAACAAACAATTGTAAATCTGATTTGCGATCGCATTGGTCCTGGCTTTATGTCATTAGTTACAGTTAGATTTGAGACAATACAAAGTAAAACAGTATGTGCAATTGATGTCAGAAAATCAGATATAATAGCTGTGATGCAAGGTAAAGATAAAAAATCAGAACTCTATATTCGTGCGGGTAATACCTCAAAGTCTCTTGATATTTCAGAAACAGTAGAATTTTGTTTAAATCAGAACAAAAACAATATCAAGAGTTGATATAATATAAGAGAAAATTATGATTTTTCTCAATCTATTAAAAATCCCTATTCTAAACAGTTGAAAAAACAGGTCACAATTGATTTAGAACAGGATGTAATTGAATACTTTGAAGAAATAGCTCAAGAAACTGGCATTTCTTATGTAAAATTAATTCATCTTTATCTGCGTGAACGTATGGAAAATAAACGCCAATTATCAATAATCAAACAAATAACTTAGACGGAACATGAAAATATTTACCTAAAACTTCAGCTTGTTCTGCATTGATATTACAATCACCTTGAAGAACAGTATTGCTTCCTGATCACCTTCTTTAAGACCTAAAATATTTAATAAATCTGCTTCATCCATTCCCCTTTCTTCCATCAAATGTTGTAAAACTTGTAGAGGTTTTGCAGGTTCTAAAGGATGATTTTCAGTTTCATATTTCTCTACCAACATTACTAATAAATCATATAAAGCATCTTCTTCTGTGGTTCTATTTTTATTAAATAAAAGCCGTTCAACTTCTTGTAATGCTGATTGCTATTCATTACGATCAATAGCATAATTTATATCCTTTCCCATCCTGTAAATCCTTAAATCCTGTACTTCGACTTACTTCGACTTACTTCGACTTACTTCGACTTACTTCGACTGCGCCCTTCGACTGCGCCCTTCGACACCGCCCTTCGACACCGCCCTTCGACATCGCCCTTCGACACCGCTCAGGACAGGCTCAGTACAAGTCGCTCAGTAACCAGACATCCTGATTCAGACAAAAAAACCGACAACCCAACGAACTAATAACACAAAAAAAAATCAACAGTAGGGACAATTCATAAATTATCCCTACCGGAAATTAGAGTAGGGTATTAACCACGGAAGAAGGTGCTACCCCATTTTGGGAATCATTAATCGTAGTATTTGCGCTTTGTGGCTGAATTTCTTCCTGTACACCCCGCACCTTAATCAACCGAATAGCACGACTCACACTTTCCGGTAAAATCACCACCAGACTACCATCAGGAGCCATATCCAAACCTTTATTAATGGCTTGGGTTTCATCCAGAATTGATTCATAACGGCAATTAGGTTTAGCCTGATTAATGCCTTGAATAATCAAATCTGCGGCTGATCCCCGTGGTCTACCTCTAGTGTCATCATCTTCTTTAACAATGATGTAGTCAAAAATATCAGCTGCTAATTTACCCAGAATGACAAAATCTTCATCCCGGCGATCGCCCGGTCCCCCGACTATACCTATGCGCTGTCCACTTGTCCAGTTACGAACAAAAGATCCCACAGCTTCATAACTAGCAGGGTTGTGGGCATAATCTACCAAAGCATGGTATTTACCCAAATTAAACAAATTCATCCGTCCTGGTGTTTGACTCACTGAAGCGCGGAAAGTCCTCAAACCAGAACGAATTTGTTCAATACTCACATTCTGTACAAAAGCTGCCAAACTTGCTGCTAAAGCATTGGCAATCATAAACGGCGCTTTTCCGCCCATTGTTAAGGGTATATTTTCTGCTCTTTCTATCCGATGTGTCCAATCGCCTTTAACAATTGACAGATAACCATTTTCATATACTGCCGCTACTCCTCCCTTCTGGATGTGCTTTCGCACCAGTTCCGAGTCAGGATTCATGGTGAAGTAAGCAATATTGGCTTTTGTTTTTTCTGCCATCGCTGCTACACGATGATCATCAGCATTGAGAACTGCATAACCATCAGGAAACACCGCTTCAGCAACTACACTTTTCAGGTTTGCTAACTGTTCAATGGTATCAATATCACCGATACCTAAATGGTCAGCAGCTACATTTAACACCACACCCACATTAGCCGCATCAAAGCCTAACCCAGAACGGAGAATACCACCCCGTGCCGATTCTAATACAGCCACCTCCACAGTTGGATCTTGCAGGATCACATGGGCGCTTTGAGGACCAGTGTTATCTCCAGCTTCCACCAAGAAATCACCGATATAAGTACCATCTGTTGTGGTATAACCGACAACTTTACCTGTTTGCTTATAAATGTGTGCTAACAGACGAGTTGTAGTAGTTTTACCATTAGTACCAGTGACACTGAGGATAGGAAGACGGCTCGGTTTTTCGTTGGGGAACAGCATATCCATGACTGCGCCGGCAACATTGCGGGGAGTACCCACACTGGGAGCAACGTGCATCCGAAAACCAGGGGCGGCGTTAACTTCCACGATCACACCATCCATCTCTCTCAGCGGACGGCTAATATCCGTAGTGACGACATCCAAACCTGCAATATCCAAACCGATAATTTTCACTACCCGTTGTGCTAACCAGACATTTTCCGGGTGAATTTCGTCGGTACGATCCACAGCAATACCACCTGTACTCAGGTTAGCCGTTGCCCGCAGATAACAAATTTGCCCCTTGGGAGGCACACTATTAACGGTGTAACCTTGTCTTTCTAATAGCTGGTAGCTGGTACGATCTAACTCAATTTTAGTCAGGACATTATCATGACCTTCACCGCGATTCGGGTCTTTGTTGGTTTCATCAACCAATTCAGCAATAGTGGATTTACCATCACCAACTACATGGGCGGGAACTCGTTCCGCTACAGCTACAACTTTACCATCTACCACTAACACCCGATGGTCACGCCCAACATAATACCGTTCCACAATAATAGAACGGGAAACCTGTCTAGCCGCGTCATAGCCTGCTTCAGCTTCATCCCAATTCCTGATATCAATGGTGATACCACGTCCATGATTGCCATCTAGAGGTTTGATGACTATAGGATAACCGCCAACATATTCAATGGCTTCTTCCAAATCATCCAAGAAGTTAATCACCGTACCTCTGGGTACTGGTACACCATTGGTAGCGAGGATGCGTTTGGTGGCTTCTTTATCACAAGCTAATTCTACACCGAGAATGCCTGTTTTATCGGTCATTGTGGCCTGCATCCGTTTTTGATTCACACCATAGCCGAGTTGAATCAGAAACCTGGCGGCTAGAGGCATCCAAGGAATACCTCTTTTTTCTGCTTCTTTGACTATTGCTTCTGTAGAAGGACCAAGGGAAGCATCACGCCAAAAGTCTTTAAGGTCTTGAATATCCTGCTCTAACTCGGCTTTAGGATAACGACCCCGATCAACAATGCTTTGACAAAGCCGCACTGCTGCACGTCCCGCATAACGTCCCGCTTCTTCATTTAGGTACTCAATCACTACCTGGTAAACTCCAGGAGTGGCAGTCTCACGGGTACGGCCGAAACCTACGTGCATTCCAGCTAGTTCCTGGAGTTCTAAAGCTACGTGTTCTACGATATGACCCATCATGGTGCCTTCTCGTACACGCATCAGAAAACCACCACGACAGCCCGGTGAACAATAGTGACCCTCCAGACTTGGTAGGGCTTCAACTAATCCTTCATAAAAGCCTGGGATTTGATTTGAGGGTGTTTCGGCAAGGTTTTCCAAATCAAGGCGCATGACGATTAGTTTATGGCGTCGAATGCTCCAATAGTTTGGGCCGCGTAAGGTCTGGATCTTGAGGATTCTCATGGGAATAGGTAGATGGAGATTCGGAACCAAAATTCTAGTTTCTTACTGAAATTGACCGCTAAACTGTTCACTATAAACAGTTTTTTCTTTTTAGATAGTATTTGTCTATTTTTTTGGCAACAACAAATAAATGCGCGGTCAACCAGTGTAACCTCAGATACTCTATCCCGTCAGCTGGAGATCCGATGCACAGCGGGTAAAACAGTACGTTGGTAAAGATGAAAGCGATCTCCGTAACTGAGGATATGTAGACGTAAATTATGTACAGTCAATGGTTCGTTGGCACTGACATGGTGTTCGTTAGTATGGGTAAGTTCTGTAGGGTCAACAATTGTGACGCTACCTTTACCTAATACTTGCAACCAACCATCACGTTCAAACACAGCACAAGTATCTTCATCAATGCCAATACCAAGACGATCTGGATGGGCTGCGATCGCACTAATCAATCTTCCCATCCGATTGCGGTTGTGAAAGTGTTGATCGACGATAACTTCAGGAATAAATCCTAAACCTGTGGCCATATCAACCAGGGAACGATTGGGCGTTTCCCCACTACCTCCACCTGCAATCATGTGATGTCCCATGACTGCTGCCCCCGCACTCGTTCCTGCTAAAGTCAGTTGTCCTGCTCGCACCCGCTGGCGGATAATATCCATTGCCGGTGTATCTGACAGAACTCCACAGAGGCGCAATTGATCTCCCCCTGTTAAAAAGACCCCAGTACAGGCTTCTAAGGATGCCTGAATTTGAGAGTTTTCGCATTGTTCGCGTTCACGAATGTCTAAAATCTCAACCTTTTCCGCACCCATTTCTTCAAAAATGCGAATATACCGACCACCAATGATGGCTGGTTCGCGGGAGGCAGATGGAACAATTGTAATATATGCCTTACTAGCACCAGCACGAGCAACAAAAGTCCGCAAGATTTCGCGTCCGTGAACTTTGTCTTCTGCGCCTCCGATAACTAGAACGGCGGTTTTAGTTGCTTGGGGTGTCCTCATTTCCAGCGATTTAGCTTTTAATTGCTGCATTGTGTTTCTGTGGTCAACAACTTCAGGAACCATCGCCTTTAAAGGTTTCCCAGGCTTGTGGCGAATGGCTTGTGAATTTAATCAGGTTTAGTCGCCTGTTTCTTTTCGCCCTTTGCTTTTTTAAGAGGACACTTTTGATCAGTTTCAGAGTTGCTAAATTTGACTCTCCAACTTTTCCTTAAACGCAGATGAAGTTTAAGTTCTGTCATGTCCGTTACTGTTCCTCATCACCAGCGCCTTGTTTTTCACCTTTCTGCTGATTCCAGAGTGGTAGAATAAATAGTGCTTTCAGGCTGGGTTTACCCTTTAGTTTTGGGGGCGAAAGCAGGTCTTGACACTCTTTTTTCTGAAGCTGGCTCGATACATCCTGGAAGTTGTTAACTTTGGTGGGATTATTAATTTAAATTTAGTTGTGACAATATTTAAACATAAATTAAGTAATTAGAAAAACTTTTGCTCCCACTAAAAAGATAAGAATTCTGGTACTTTTAGATACTATAGCTACGGTTTATCTCTAGTATTACCTCCTCCTGACTTCACAGGAACTCTTAATGGGATAAAGAGGGGAAGATAGAAAGATGGGAATATGGGGAGAAATATTTACGTTCTGCCTTGTGCCTTGTGCCTTCTGTCTTGTGCCTTCTGTCTTGTGCCTTGTGCCTCATTGGTAATTTACGTTAAATGTCCCAATCTCATCTTAGTGTCATTAAATACGAATTATTGTGCGTTTTGATATAGTTACACTTTTTCCTGATAGTTTTAGTTCAGTTCTGGGATCTGGTCTTTTGGGCAAAGCCCTAGCCAAGCAGATTGCTGAAGTACATCTGGTTAATCCCAGGGATTTTACCACAGATAAACATCGTAAGGTAGATGATGAACCCTACGGCGGTGGTGTGGGGATGCTGATGAAGCCTGAACCGATTTTTGCATCTGTGGAATCTTTGCCGATTTTACCGCGTCGAGAGGTAATTTTGATGAGTCCCCAAGGTGAAACAATAAATCAGCCCCTGCTGCGAGAATTAGCAACAAATTATGACCAATTGGTGGTGATTTGTGGACATTATGAAGGGGTAGATGAAAGAGTGCTAAATTTAGTCACTCGTGAAGTGTCTTTGGGTGATTTTATCCTCACCGGTGGCGAAATTCCGGCGATGGCGTTATTAAATGGCGTTGTACGCTTACTACCAGGGACGGTGGGTAAGGTAGAATCTCTCAAGGCTGAAAGTTTTGAGGAAGGTTTATTAGATTTTCCCCAGTATACCCGTCCTGCCAATTTTCGCGGTTGGAAAGTCCCAAATGTGCTACTCAGTGGTAATCATAGGGAAATTGCCAAATGGCGTTTTCAACAACAAATTCAACGCACCGCTTCCCGTCGTCCCGATTTGCTGCAAAAATGGCAACAAGAGAGGGAACAGGGGACTGGTGATTGGTGACTGGGGACTGGTGACTGGTGACTGGGGACTGGTGACTGGGGACTGGTGACTGGTGACTGGTGACTGGGGACTGGTGACTGGTGACTGGGGACTGGGGACTGGTGACTGGTGACTGGTGACTGGGGACTGGGGACTGGGTAATCAATTTTATTATTCCCAATTACCAATTACCAATTACCAATTACCAATTACCAACTACCAATTTATTAATCTTTAATACCAGATATTGAGGTAGGGTGAATAGTGTTTGAGTTGGAGATAACATAGGAGATCATGGAAGAACCGATATAAAAACCACAAAATATTAAAGTTCCAAAAAAAAACGTAAAGCTAACACATTTAACAGCAAACGGAAAAGAAAATCTACCTGATTTACCAAATGTGGAAAAGCGCATATATTTCCTCGGTGTGGTGTTGATGGTAGATAACACCTGGGGAATATTTAGACGCTGATTAATTCAACTTGCAGAATTATAGAATTATAGAATTATAGAATTATAGAATTATAGAATTATATTTATGTTATGACAGAAAATCAGAGATATTTCTGTTGAATATTTATCATATTTTAGGACTTACGCAAGATGTGACTGAAAACCTTATTCTTGCGTAGGGGTAATTCATGTAGCTTGCTTCCCGAAGGGTATTACCCCTACTTTCGTTCCCTTTTGCGTAAGTCCTGATATTTGTTAGCTTGGGAAGGTGTGGGAAGATGGAGAGAAATATTTTAGATTATAAATTTTAGATTGAATTTGAAAAAAACAATCCAAAATCCAAAATCCAAAATTCATAACTCCTGACTCCTTATAAATCAGAATTTATGTTAAAGACTTCTAATATTTGTCTGCAAATTTGTTTGAGTTTGTCACCAATAACAGGAGAAGGTAAAGACTCACCAACAAAACTCCATTGATCTACCGTTGACAGTCGCCATGCTTGCCCACGATGATCAAATCCTGATACTTCAATCCCAATAGCTCGCCGAGATTTATTGATGGGATCTTGATAAAAACGGATTTGAAATAAAACGCTACGACAGCGCCAAGATTTGCTGATTCCCGGAAAGTGAAAACCGATGTCGATGGAATCAGGATCTACGAGTTCCCTGGTTTCTGGGTCATTATGCCAAGGTTTAAGATCGCTTTTGGCATCAGGAAACTCTAATTTAAACAAGTTCACTACTGTAGCAATCTTGCTGGCTAGTTCAAGGTTTGTTGCCTGTTCAGCTGCATTCACGTTAAAACTCTCCTAATATCGCATCAGTCTGTGGGGGATGTGAAAACAGAAAAACCGCCAGAAGGTTTGTCTTATTAGTGTTTCAGCTTATCAAGAACATTGGAAGTTTTGCAACTGTGAATGAAGATTTCCTCACATTTATCACAGGAGTCAGGAGTCAGGATGCAAGAATTTCCTCCCGATGAAGTGAGAGAATTTTTGACAAAACTTTCACGAGTAGGAACGAAAAATTACAGTAGCGATCTAAAATGACACTGTAAATTGGTAAACAAATAGCAAATTAATTTCCTTTTATGGTGCGTCAACGCTCTATTTTGTCACTGATTCTTGTACTTTTGACTACATTCCTGATCAGCTGTGGCAGTCCTAGTGTTGCTACTGCACCTCCAACTTACACACCGGCTCAAGTTGCCAAAATTCAGGAATATTTTCCTGATATTCAGGTGGTGCGCGATCGCTCACAAGAACTGCAAACCCTGATTCAAAGCGGTGAATGGATCAAGGTGGGTAATTTTATTCATGGACCAATGACGGAAGCTAGGCTGAATATGACCTATGTTATCCCCAACCTATTAGCCCAAGACCAGTCTAAAGCCAGACAAATTACCAAGGATTTATTGAGTGATTTGGTAAAAATTGACAAAGCTGCTAGTGGGGGTAACACCAGTCAAGCTTTAAGTGCTTACAAAGATGCCTTTGCAGATGTTGACAAGTTCCTACAACTGATTCCAGAGTAAAGTGACTGGTGACTGGGAACTGGGAACTGGTGACTGGGGACTGGGGACAGTAATAGATTTACCCATTATCAATTACCAATTACCTATTACCAATTACCTATTACCAGCTTTAACCAGATAACTAATCACTGACAACTAAATAACTCTGAGTCTTGAGTCACAAAACGCTAGGTTAATCAAGTGATAGGGTGAAGGGGATAGTCTTAACTCTTCATCCCTCACTGTTTACAAAATTTATGAATATAGTAATTATCGGTTGTGGTGTAGTTGGGGCAGCGATCGCCTATCAACTGAGCCAAATTAAAGGTTTAAATATCACTGTTTTTGAGAAAAACCAACCAGCACAAGGTTCTACTGCTGCGGCTTTGGGTGTTTTAATGGGCATTATTAGCCATAAAACCAAGGGTAAAGCTTGGCAGATCCGCGAAGAAAGTATTAAACGTTATCAAACTTTAATTCCTGAACTGGAAGGTATGACAGGGCGGAAAATTCCTTGTAACCGTCAGGGTCTTGTCATGTTATTGTCTGAAGACCCAGAACACCCTTTAGAAAGTGGTGTGGAGGTAATGACAGATTGGGAACAATTACGGGAAATTCGTAAATCTCAAGGATGGCAGTTAGCTGTGTGGGACAAGGAAAAACTAGAAAAATTCTGTCCACAAGTTAATAATTCTACTGTGATTGGTGCTGTTTATTCTCCTCAAGACCTGCAACTCAACCCCACAGCGTTAACTTTAGCTTTGGTAGATGCAGCGCAACGCAATGGGGTAAAATTTAAATTTGGTGTGGCTGTACGCAATCATCAAGCCCCTTCTACTGACATAGTTCAGATCACACCCCATGTTACTGAAAAACTTAAATTTATGGAAACTTCAGAAGCTAAAGTTGAGGCAGATTGGTTTATTGTGACTGCTGGCTTAGGTTCAACTTTACTCACTAGACAATTAAATCATAAGGTAAATATTCGCCCAGTTTTAGGACAGGCTTTATATTTAAGTTTAGGACGGGTTTTAGGCAATCCTGATTTTCAACCAGTAATTACTGGCAATGATGTTCATCTTGTACCTATGGGTAATGGTGACTATTGGGTGGGTGCTACGGTAGAATTTCCCAATAATGAAGATGAGATTTTAGCTAAAAAAGAATTGTTAGAATCTGTCAAACAACAGGCGATCGCCTTTTGTCCAGATTTATCTGAGGCGAAAATTCTCCGCACTTGGTCTGGTATGCGTCCCCGTCCTGAAGGTAGACCAGCACCCGTGATTGAAAAATTAGCTAATTATAGTAATGTGATTTTAGCCACTGGTCATTATCGCAACGGTGTTTTACTCGCACCTGCTACAGCTTCAATCGTGCAAAATATGATTATGGATCAAGGTTCTTAATATTAGGTAACAGGTGACAGGTGACAGGTGACAGGTGACAGGTGACAGGTGACAGGTGACAGGTTAATTAATCACTTTTTCCATCCTGATTTAATCCTGTAAATCCTTAAATCCTGTACTTCGGCTTACTTCGACTGCGCCCTTCGACACCGCCCTTCGACACCGCTCAGGACAGGCTCAGGACAGGCTCAGGACAGGCTCAGGACAGGCTCAGTACAAGTCGCTCAGTAACCAGACATCCTGATTCAGACAAATAATATTTAATTATCTTGTTAATTATTTTATGATAGTTCTTCCTTGTCGAAACTTATGATATCAGATTTTCAGGCAGAAGTCAATAGATTAATCTCCTCAATTGTGAGATGTTTGTTCTCAATTTCACTTTTCACCTGACTGTATTTGTAGATTTTTAACAATTTTATCCAGATCCAGGCTTAAACTGTATATGAACATGGTATAAATTTAAAGATAGTTTCTAAGAGGTTGTTTGAAAAGTATTAGATGAAACCGATAATCTCTAGAAACCTAACCCCCCTTCCCCCTTCCCTACAAGCAAATGGGGGTTTCAAAGCCTCCCCCCGCGTCGGGGAGAGGTTTGGAGAGGGGTTTATTTATACATTAAAAACTTTTCAAACATCCTCTTACAGGAAAATTTGCTACTTTAATGTAGTAACTCAATGTAGTTACTCAATGTAGTAACTCTTCTACTTGATGCTGACTCCACAATTTTTGATATAATCCTGATTGTTCCACAAGTTCTGAATGTTTACCAATTTGTACAATTTTACCATGATCCATAACCATGATTCTATCAGCAGTCGCCGCTGCTGAAAGTTGATGGGTAATGAAAATCACGGTTTTCTGTTTTGTACCGCTAGAGAGATTTTTCAGAATTTTGGTAGCAGTTTGATTATCCACACTAGAAAGGGCATCATCTAAAATTAAAACTGGAGCATCAATTAACATGGCTCTAGCTAAAGATGTACGTTGTCGCTGGCCACCGGAAAGGGTAATTCCTCTTTCACCAACAATTGTTTCATATTCCTGGGGGAAATTATTAATTTCAGCGGCTATTTGAGCAAGATTAGCAACAGCTTCTACCCTTTCTTGTTCACTAATGGGGTCGCCATAACGGATATTATTTTTAATGGTGGTACTAAACAAAAAACTATCTTGAGGAACGTAAGCGATCGCCCCTCGTAAATCATTTAATGCTATTTTTGTAACATCCAAACCATCTAAAAATAACTGTTCCTCCTGAATATCCAACAACCGTGGTAAAGCATTAGCTAAAGTAGATTTTCCCGAACCAATAGCCCCGACCACTGCTACCACTTCCCCTGGTTTAATAGTAAAGTTAATATCATCTAAAGCCGGGGTATTAGCACCAGGGTAGGTGTAACTAAAATTTTTGGCTGTAACTTCACCTTTAACTGTATTTGTGGGTAGAGAAATAGCATCAGGTGGATCTTGAATTTTGGGAATGATACTAAAAATTGATTCTAACCGATCAATACTAACTTCACCTCTTTGGTAAGCAGTAATGGTAAAACCTAATAAAGCCGTGGGGAAAACTAAACGCTCTACATAAATCAATAAAGCCAAAAAATCACCCACAGCCAGATTACCAGAAGATATCCGCATAGTTCCCAACCAAATAATAATTAGGGAACTAATATTAGCTAAACCACCAATCAGAGGAAACAGAGTACTGCGGGTTTTAGCTAATGTCAAGTTAGCTGTTAATAAAGCCTGATTTTTCTTTTGAAAAGCTCGACGCTCATTTTCTTCTTGAGCGTAAATTTTAATCAAAGAAATACCACTGATATCTTCTTGGATCAGTTCGCTAATATCCGAAAGTTGTTCTTGGACAGCAGCTTGTTGTGTGCGTAGGCGATCGCTAAAAAAATGCACCAACAAAAACATAAACGGATAAACTGCCAGAGAAGCTAAAGTCAGATCCACACTAATTGATAGCATTACTGGCAGCGTCAGAGTATAAGCAAAAAAAGTATTTGCTAAACTCAATACCGCAAAACCCAACAACCGCCTGATATTGTCCACATCGCTAGTAGCCCGACTAATAAGATCACCAGAAGTATTACTGGCAAAATAAGACGGTTCTAGTTGAAGTAAATGCTCAAAAATTCGCTGTTTCAGTTCAAATTCTACCTGACGACCCACACCAAAAATCCAGATGCGGGAAGCCATACGCATCATCCACATTGCGGAACTGAGGGCGATAATGATTACTACATAACGTAGTACCTGATCCAATCTAAAAGTTGTGGAAACTGTATCCACCCCAGAGCGAATCAGCAAAGGAATATAAACGCCCAACCCATTGACAGACAATAAGGCAATAATGCCCAAAGCAGTATCCTGCCAATGGGGACGTAAGTAACTACCGAGTTTAGCAAGCCGTCGAGATTGTGCCATTTAAGCAATTTTACACTTTGTCATCCTAAATCGCAAAAGGCAGGGGCATTGGGCGATTCAATGAAAGGATTTTGGATTTTGGATTGTTTTTGTCATCTAAAATCTAAAATCTAAAATTTTACTGCCCCTGCCTCCTGATCACGAGCGCCCACGTAAGAAAACGTAAATTTGATTAAGATAACTTTCCCAAACTTGGGTTGTGAGTTGCAGAGTTTCCGCATTAGGTACAAAATCTTCTACACGCAACCCCCTTGTACTGATAGCTTGAGGATTTTGTAGTAGATAAGATGGGATTTTCACATCACCCACAGGTAAGATGCCAGCAGTCATCACATCGGAGATGGTATTGGCACTGTTAATAGTTTGGTTAATAGCTGGTACTGTTGCTACCAATGTAGGAGGAGGCAATATAGCTGCAACTGGTGATCTAACTAAAAAGTAAGCAATAGCGGGTGTACTCGACAATAACAAAATTGTCAACGCCCAACCTAACAAATATCCCCCTGGTTTTTCTATGCCACCGCCTTTAATTTTTTGGGCAGCAAGCATCAACATTAAAGTGGCTGCGCCCAGAGGTTTGAGAGGAAACGAGATAAACCGCCACAGGGATGCCACCGCAGGTTCACCAGGATTAAAAAATGCCAAAGCTAAAACAACCAGTACAATCCCTAACACAAATCGGCCAACAAAGCTTACTGTTGGGTAGAATCTTTGGAACAAAGAATAGGCAACAACGCCAATTAATAGCCACAGTAAGACCCGGCTGAGTAATTGAAACATAGATTAACTCTCTAATTTTCTTGTGCGGCTAGTCTATGAGGATCAGGTATAGCAACCACCAAGGCGGTTAAAACCTCAGTGTAGTAATGGAAGTCTGGCTAAAACAGGGTGTTATTCCTGAACGGCAGTTGCTTCACTTGGGGAGACCCCAAGACCGCACTGCCTCCTCCTGACTCCTGTACGGGCGAAGCATTCGGGCGACTAATTATCAATTTTATGAAAAGGCTATTTTCCGAATGCTTCGCCCCTACGACTTCTGACTCCTGCTATAAGTGGGTTTATTTTATCGTCAAACTGCAATTTATCACTGACTTAAAAATAACTCCCACTTCACGCACACAGACTACCGTCGTAGTGATTTTAGAGCAAATTTTTGACACTGAGTGTATTATTTGGAATTTTTCAAAAGACTAACCTAACACCAGTGGCATAAATTAATTGAGTAGTCGTCGTCAACTCGTTAAAAGGAACAACTATGTCAACGCAAAACCCCACCATCCTAGTCACAGGGGGAGCAGGATACATCGGTTCTCATGCCGTGAAAGCCTTACTGCAAGCGGGTTATCAGGTGTTAATCTTGGATAATCTGGTCTATGGCCATCGAGATTTGGTAGAACAGGTTTTGCAGGTAAAACTCATTGAAGGTGATATAGAAGATCGTCCCCTGTTGGATCATCTGTTTCAAACCCACAAAATTGAAGCAGTTATGCACTTTTCTGCTTATGCCTATGTGGGTGAATCCGTAACTGACCCGGACAAATATTACCGTAATAATGTTGTGGCAACTTTGACGTTATTGGAAGCGATGCTGGCAGCGTCTATTAAAAAATTTGTCTTTTCTTCTACCTGTGCCACTTACGGAGTCCCAAAATTTATCCCTATCACTGAGGATCATCCCCAAAATCCCATTAACCCCTATGGTGCTACTAAGTTAATGGTGGAAAGGATACTCTCGGATTTTGATGTTGCTTACGGTTTAAAATCTGTATGTTTCCGCTATTTTAATGCTGCTGGTGCTGATCCTAGTGGTTTATTAGGAGAGGATCATAATCCCGAAACTCATCTAATTCCTTTGGTATTACAGACAGCTTTAGGTCAACGCCAATCAATTTCTATTTTTGGTACTGATTATCCCACCGCTGATGGTACTTGTATTCGTGATTATATTCACGTTTCTGATTTAGCAGATGCCCATATTTTAGGTTTGGAATATCTGCTTAAAGGTGGTGAAAGTAATGTTTTCAATTTAGGTAATGGTAACGGTTTTTCTGTGAGAGAAGTTATTGCTGCTGCTCAAGAAGTGACAGGAATAAATATATCAGTTCAAGAATGCGATCGCCGTCCTGGTGATCCTCCTTCTCTCATTGGTAGTAGCGAAAAAGCCAGAAAAATCTTAGGTTGGCAACCTATATATCCTGATATCAAAGATATTGTCACTCACGCCTGGAACTGGCATCAAAAAAGGCATAAGTAGGAGATTGGTGATTGGTGATTGGTGATTGGTGATTGGTGATTGGTGATTGGTGATTGGTGATTGGTGATTGGTGATTGGTGACAGAAAAAGGCAAAAGGCAAGAGTTTATTCTTACCAATTATCAATTATCAATTATCAATTATCAATTATCAATTACCCATTACCCTCTTTTCAGTGTTTTCACTACAAAAACTACAATTCCTATAGATAAAAGTAAAATTGCCACGATAATTATAGGTTGTACAAAACCTATAACCGCATTTTGTTGTTGATTATTCTGTTGATTATCTTCAATTACATTTTCTACTACTTGTGGTGTTGCTATTGCTTTACCTGCGGCCACAGTAACTTGAAACTTTAACTCAAAAGGTCGAAAACTCTCTGCTGTTGCTGGTTTTCCACTCAGTTGCAGTTCATAAACTCCTGGTTTGGGAAAAATTATGTCTGCTCCTGGTATGCCTTGATACCGTTCAGCATCAACGGGTTTTAAAGGAGGTTCAAGCAGTGCCGGTTCTTCTGGTGCATGGGGTTCTGCATAAATAGCCAACTCACAATCACACTCTTTTAAAGGTAGAACTTTACCACCTTTACGAGTCAAAGCAAACCAAGTTGCCGCAGGTTCACCAGCACGGGGATTATCATTAGGTTCAATGTGGATAGTACCGCCAATATCACCTGATATTTTGACCGTATGGGCAGAAGCAACAGGAAGAGATGTAAATGTTATAAATAACAAAAGTAGGAATAATTTGTAATTCATAATTGAAGGCAGGAGGCAGGAGTTTTCAATTTTCAATTTTCAATTTTCAATTGATTTGTCACCTTTCTTTGGAGGAACATAGAATTTTTCTAATTTTAAAATTGACCAAAACCAGCGCGATCGCACTAACAAAACACCCAAAGTAATTATTACCAATAACAAAGCTGCTAATCTATTACCCCAAGTTAATCTTAAAGCACCCAAGTAATGAGAACCAATTAAGACTACATGAATAGTAGCCAACAGCAAAGCAGGAACGCTCAACAGATGGATTTGTCGCCAACGCTTACCTAATGACTTTTGCAGAAAATCAAAACTTGTGCAAGCTGCTGGACTCATCAATACTAAAGCTACAGCACCCGCACCCATCGCCCATTGAAATTCTAGCGGTAAGAACCAAACAGCAGCAAAATTCCATTCTAAAGAGTGTTCTATATTATGAATGGTATGTACCACTGATAGCACAAACGCCCCTACTCCTAAAGCGCGACGGTAGCGCATAGGTGATGGACAAAAACCACTGAGAGGACGAGCAACTAAGGCCAAAATTAAGCAAATTAGGGCAGCGTGTCCACTGTAGTCTACCATTGTATCACCCGTTCGCAATAGGGTAATGATGCCAATGATTAATGTCACCCAACCACCCAAGCGAAATAACTGACTGCGCCTATCTTTACTCATCAAGGAAGTGGAAACACCTACTCCTAACATCGTCGGCAAAGTTCCCAAACCAAAAGCTAACATGGTAATTGCACCTTGCCATAAATTACCCGTAGCAGCAGCTTTGATTTGAGCAGCATATAAAAATCCACAAGGCATTAAACCCCAGGTCATACCCAAAAGTGCTGGTGTCCACCATTTTGTATGTAAAGATAGTTTCACCATTCCCGCACTTAAACGGTTATGTAAATTACCTTTTAACAAAGGGTGTAATAAGGGAATATGCGGTATTAAGTCTGGTTTAAGTTGTCCTAAACCAAACCAAATTAACATAATACCAGTAATTATAGCTATCCAGCGGCGTAAATCACTACCCACACCTGCTAATTGTCCACCTTCAACCAATGCCGAACCAAGAGCGCCAATAGCTGTACCTACTAGGGTATAGCTTAACAGTCTTCCTAAATTTAACAGAGTATGAAATTTTACTTGCTGTTGCCAATTTTGGGTTTCTTGTTGACGGGAAAGGGAAAAAGCAACTGCTAAAGGTCCACACATTCCAAAACAATGTCCAAAACTTCCCAAAAAACCCAGGAGCGATATAAGTAGTAAATCTAACATCATCTGATGATATATTATATGTTTTCAAAAATCAAATATGAGTCCTATATATTAATTAAGAGTTATTAATTCATAATTCATAATTCATAATTGTAAAGGTTTGATTCCCCTACCTTGGTAGACAGATCGGTTTCATCTGGGGTTGAAATCCTGATTTGAAACCTAATTATCAATTATCAATTATCAATTATCAATTATCAATTATCATTGATGTTGTTTACTGGAAAAATTTAATGTATATTGACAAATTTGTCAAAAGACAAGCTGTCAAACTTGCCTTTATTGGCTATTGGCTGATTACCGATAACTGAATAATTACTTTTTAGGAAAAGTTAAAGTCCAGTTTTGGGGATTATTTAGTTGAAAATATAAACCTTGAAATATCATTTTGACAGCAATGCGACTTCTGATATACCTCCGAATTAAATGTGTTCCTGGTTCTGCAAAAACATCATCATAATTTTGGCGGTGTCCAAAAGGACGAGAACAGTATTTGCGATCGCCTGGAATTGATAACATAAAAAATTGACTTTCTTTGTATTCATCAGGAACTTGAAATATACCATATACATTATGTTCACCCAGCCAAGGTTTAACCCTCACCTGTTTAGCTTGCACTTGAAAATTTTGTTTGTTTAATTTGAGTACAGTTGCAAGTCCGCAATTAGAATCATTAACAGGCCACCAGATAATAATCATGATCAATGAACACAAAAAAAGTAAACTATAGATCAAGGGAGGGCGCATAAATTAACTACATCATTGAAGAAAAACAAAAGCCACCGATTTACCAGAAATTTGGTTATAATTACTATTAATCTATTCAACTTAAATTATTATTCACCCGGCTATTTTAAGTAACAACAGTAATTTTACTCCGTAATTTTACTCCTGTCCAACTATTTCGCCCTCACGTCTCTACGATCCTATACAAGCAGGAAGCGCCCAATTACAAATACTAAACTTAAATTTAAATGATGAAAAGCGTCAATGCAACATTCCTGTTGATGTTTATTGGTCAAATTCTGCTAACACTGAAAAACCTGTAATTGTCTTTTCTCATGGTTACAAGTCAGTTCGCACAGACTTACGCTATTTAGCGGAACATCTTGCGTCTCACGGTTATGTAGTTGCAGCTTTAGAACATCCTGGTAGTAATTTTACAGCTAATAAAGATGGAGATTCTTTAAAATCACAGGAATTTTTAGCACGTCCCCAAGATGTGAGTTTTGTTCTCGATGAATTAGCAAAAATCAACCAAACTCCTAATAACCAATTACAAAGTAAACTAGCAACTAATAAGGTAATGGTTGTCGGTTATTCTTTTGGTGGTACTACAGCTTTAGCATTAGCTGGTGGTGAATTTCAAATTGCTAGTTTGAAACAAAGCTGTGAGCAAAATTCCTCTAAATTAACTCCAGTACAAGAGTTTATTTGTGTAGCTAAAGAATTACCAGAAAATAGCTATCAATTGCGAGATAAAAGAATTAAACAAATTGTAGCTTTGACACCGGCTACATCTCTATTATTTGGGGAAACTGGTTTATCAAAGGTGCAAGTACCGACTCTGATGTTAACAGGTTCTGCTGATAATATTACCCCAATTTTAAGCGAACAAATTACCAGTTTTGCAACAATTCCCTCTCCTAAATGGTTAGCGGCTGCGGTTGGTGCTACCCATCTGAGTGTGCTAGATCCTAACTTAATTAGTGAACAACAAAGAACAAAAAACCTATCTATTTCTAGTCGGGAAGTGGTGGGTGAAAAAGCAGCGGATATTCACAAATATGTTAAAGCTATCACTTTAGCAATGGCAGCACAATTAACTCCAGAAGCTAGTAAATATAGTGTTTTTCTGACTCCAGATTATGCTCAAATTGCTTCAACTCCACTTTTCCCATTTCGTCTAATGACTGAAATTCCCCCTGCTGCAATGGGTTTAATACCAAGAAATTAGGAAATGGGAAGAGAAAGTAAAAAGTCAAAAAAAAGGGGATACAATTTTGGATTTTGGATTGTTTTTGTCAACTCCAATCTAAAACCTAAAATCTAAAATCTAAAATTATTCTGACTCCTGACTAATGACTAATAAATACAAAAAAGGCTTGGAAGAGAACCCAAGCCCAGACTTCACTCAGGGTAAAATATGTAATCAATATATCGACTTTCAGTAATTTAAACATCCATCTAAAGGAATAAAATTGAACAAAGTCAGTAGTTTTACTGTTAAAAATATGCTACCTCAACCGTTTATCCCGCAACAACTCATCTATCCAAGCCGCATCTGCTTTTGCAAGTGCTGGTACTGGTTCTTGACTATAGTCTATGACCAAATCATAATCATAAATCTCATATACCTGATTTAACAAGGCTTTCAAATCTATTACTGGTTCACTATCACCTGCACACAAAGGTAAAGAAAAAGCTGGAATTATATTTTGTATATTAAAAGCATATAAATCTGCTTGAGGACGGCGATTTCCACGACACACTAAAATTCGATAATCACTTTCAATATTATCACCAAACATGGGCATGGGTTCGCCTTTGCGTAGTAAATCAATTTCTACTAAATTACTACGACTACCTAATACTTGTTGCCGTTTTTCTTGATATGCTTCTCTTCCTTTACATGAACGTTTATTAGTAGGAGAAAGAATTTCAATTGTGGTAATTAATTTCTCTGTTCCAACTTCTTTAACTTCTAAATATCCTTCTTTAATATTAATTGGCATTGGTACGGTAACTGTTACAGATTTTGGTGCAGGTGCAGCAACAGCAACCTTTGTATTTTTGGTTTCACTGATATTTTTCCGACTTTTCACGATCACATCAGGAATACCTACTAATAATGAACTATCATCTATGGTTTCATAGGTTCTCACTTCTACGGCAACTCGATATTTAGGACGCAGTTGAGGTGATAAAAATCTGGCAATTTCGCTAATTAATAAGTGATGTAGTCCAGGAAATAAGTCTGGGTGTTCTAAATATGGGTTCATTCCGGGAAAGATAGAAGTCATTTCTTGAACTCCTTTGACAATTTTAGATTTTGGATTTTAGATTTTGGATTTTAGATTGGGAAATTATTTCCCTATCAGCTTGTGCTTTTCATCTACATTAAGAAACTTCTGTTCCAAATGCTATCCTCAGTCCCCAAAATACAATTAAAATTCCTATAGCTACCCAATCACCTGTTTTTAATTTTAATTCTTGCCATTTGACTCGATGTTCATTAGGACTGGTAAACCCTCTTACCATCATAGCATTTGCCATTTGTTCGGATCTTAATAGCAAATTTTCTAATAATCTTTCAATCACTATTAACCAAACTTTTGCACTTCCTTTTAATCCTAGTTTTTTCCAGTTAATTGCTCTTGTCATTACAGAACGTACTAGGTTTTGAATTTCTTCTAAAACTAAGGGTATAAACCGCAATGATAATGTTAAAGTGAGGGTAATTTCCGTGACGGGAATTGTGAATTTTCTCAACGGTTGCATTAAGCTTTCCATCCCAGATGTAATTTCTTCTGGTGCGGTTGTGAGTAAATATAAATTAGTGCTGTAAATTAAACTAAATACTATTGTACTCAAGCTAATTGCTAAATCCAAAGAACGACGATTTACTTTTATTGGTCCTTGGTGAATTAGCATATAACTGTATTCTTTATTACTATCTTCTATTTCTGGACTTGCTTTGCTATCTTTAGCGGTTGATGGTTGAGTTAAAACCTGTTCATTTGCTGGTAGGCGTGGTTGATAATTTATACTGTATCCGTCAGGGCTGATCGAACCGATCACCAATACCATTAATGACAGAACTAGCAACCAGCCCATTTGTTGCCGCCATACTCTCAGGGGAATTTTGGCAAATAAGGTAAAAATAATTAACATTATTACCAGTAGTACCCGCCAATAGTTGTTAGCAACTACATAGCTGGTGAGAAAGCTTAACAACCAAACTAACTTAACTCGTGGATCTAATTTATGTAGCCAAGTTTGCGGTTGTTCTAAGTATAATCCGAGTGGGAGCGATCGCAGTAAGTCCATATTTCAATTTTAGATTTTAGATTTTAGATTTTAGATTTTGCAGGAGAAAACTTTTGTAACTATGAAAATTTTGGATTGTTAGCTAATTTATCCTAATCTAAATCTAAAATCCCAAATCCCAAATTTTAAACGCGAGTTGCGCGGTTGACACTACCAACTTCCATTTCTCGGAATTTTTTACTCCGCCATAATACGCGAATTGGTGTACCTTCAAAACCCAATTGTTTGCGAAACTGTCTTTCTATGTACCGACGATAATTGTCATTGAAGCGTTTTGCATCGTTGACAAATAAGGCAAATGTGGGCGGTTGGGTACTCACTTGCGTACCATAATAGATTTTACCTTGTTTCCCGCTACGTGATGCTGGTGGGGAATGCCAACTCACTGCGTCTGTGAGAACTTCATTCACTACTGAAGTGCTGACACGGCGTTTGTGTGATTCAGCAGCTTTATTCACCAATTCTAAAATCTTTTCTACCCTTTGACCTGTCATGGCACTAACAAAAATTGTATCTGCCCATTCAGTAAAATGTAAACGTGCTTCTAAACTCTTTTCATAATCATAGATTGTGTAAGAGTCTTTTTCGACCGCATCCCATTTGTTAACAACGATAATACAAGCGCGTCCATCTTCAATAATGCGCCCAGCTAATTTTTGATCTTGTTCTGTGACTCCATCTAAAGCATCTAAAACCAATAACACCACATCGGAGCGACGAATGGCTTTAAAAGCGCGGTTAATACTGAAAAATTCAGTACCGTAATCTATGTGTTTCTTTTTACGGATTCCCGCAGTATCAATTAAGCGGTAAGTTTGTCCATCCCGTTCAACTAAAGTATCAATTGTGTCGCGGGTAGTTCCAGAAATAGGGCTAACTATAGCCCGTTCTTCACCCACGAAAGCATTTAATAAACTGGATTTACCAACATTAGGACGGCCAATAATGGCAACTTTAATTTCAGTATTTTCTTCTAAGTCTTGAACGTGGGGAATGTATTTAATTAACTCGTCGAGGATTTCACCAGTACCACTACCATGAATAGCGGAAATAGGGTAAGGTTCTCCTAATCCTAATTCCCAAAATTCACTGGCTTGAATTATACCTTGTTCTGGTGATTCACATTTATTCACCGCCAGTAATACTGGTACTGTTTGTTGCCGTAACCATAGCGCAATTTCTTCATCTGCTGGGGTTAAACCGGCTTGGCCATCGACTACAAATATTGCTGCACAAGCTTCTGAAAGTGCCGTCATTGCTTGTTGACGAATCAAAGGCAGAAATTCCGTATCATCGTTAAATACTAAACCGCCTGTATCAACCACGACAAATTCCCGATCTTGCCAAAATGCTGGTCGATAAGTGCGATCGCGTGTTACACCAGGTTCATCATGAACTATTGCGGTTTGATCTCCAGCTAAACGATTTACAAAAGTAGATTTGCCCACATTCGGGCGACCGATAATTGCTACAATTGGCAGTGCCATAAACTAAACTTTCTTGTGCTGAGTGTTGTAGATGTGCTGAGTTATATATCTACGTTCTTCACCCAGCACGCTTTTAGAGAACTATTTATGATATCATATTTCCTCAACGATAGCAATTGTTATGTATTCACCTGGATATATCCCCAACTTCTTCAATAAGTCCGGTATCTGGGTATGATATTTTTCAGGTTGAGTGGTTGAATATTTCCAGTGTCAACTGTTGACAATTGATTGTTTATACAAATATACTTCAGTAAAAGTATCATAATTAAGCAGAATGAACAAAGGTAAATGGTTAGAAATCAGCGGGTATATCTATTTAGGTTTAATAGTATTGGGAACTATTGCTGCAACTGTTAATCAACAAGTGGTTTATGCAGTTATTCCCTTAATTTTAATCATAACAAATATAGCAACTCATTCCCAGTTTAATTATTCTCAATCCCAAGATAAGATTAAAGAAGTACAAACCAGTTTACAAAATATCACAGATCAATTTTACCAATTCAAAGAAACTATGAATACATCCAATGTGAATACATCCAATGATCGCTTACAAAAAATTGAAGATTGGAAACAGCAGCTAAACCAACTTATTGATAACAAGATAGACCAAAAAATTGAAACATCAATGCAAAAAATACTCACAGAAATTAACGAATTTCCTCAACAAATTCAAAATATTAACTATCGCTTAAATCAATTAGACAGTTCTCTAGAAAATTTACATAAACAAATTCAGCAACAAGGTGATAAATTAGATATTGTCCAAGAAATCCAATCTGAAGTTTTGCATATTCATGAAAAAATGCAAAACATGGAAATTGTTAATTCTCAATTAACTCAGATTGAACAAATTGAGACATCTTTAAAAAATTGGAGTGAAATTAGTCAACAAGAATTAGCAGAATTAAGAGAAAATCAGCAACATCAAAGTTTAGAATTTACTCAACTTAGTCAACAACTTACTGATCTTAATTCTCTCTGTGAAAATATGGCTAATTCCATTCAGCAATTAAATCAAGCTTTTGCTACACAAGTTGAAGATTTTGATCAAGTTAAACAAAATCAAAACAGTGAAAATTCTAGATTAAATGATATTTTTGATTCTGTACATGAATCCTTAACATCGTTAGATACTTCATTTGATGCTTTAATCACATTTAATTCTTTAATCAGACCTTTGGAAACAACAAATAAATCAGATATTCAAACAGGAGAAAATTCTGCCGTCAACATCCAATTTAATCAAGCAATTACTACTACCTCTACATCAGCAGAAAACACAGAAGAATTATTATTTGTGGGAACTTTAAAAGGTCATGAATATAAAGTTTCTTCAGTTGCTTTTAGTCCTGATGGTAAGATTTTAGCTAGTGGAAGTGATGACAAAACTATCAAAATTTGGGATTTAACAACTCAACAACATCGTACTTTTGCAGGACATAAAGATTCAGCATGGACAGGAGGTATTAACTCAGTTGCTTTTAGTCCCGATGGTAAAATATTAGCTAGTGGAAGTAATGATAAAACTATTAAATTATGGGATGTAAATACGGGGAGAGAAATTTTCACTTTTAAAGGACATGAAGAGACAGTTAAATGTGTTTTATTTAGTCCCTTGGGACAAATTTTAGCTAGTGGTAGTAAAGATCAAACAGTCAAACTTTGGTCTTTAGAACAGGGAAAAGAAATTTACTCTTTTAAAGGTCATACAGATGATGTTTTGTGTGTCGCTTTTAGTCCCGATGGTAAACTTTTAGCTAGTGGTGGAGGTAGGAATGATAGAAGTATTAGAATTTTACAATTAACTGAAAACACAGTCAAAACTTTAACGGTAAGTTCTGATTGGTTTACTGGTGGGATTAATGCTTTATCTTTTAGTTGTGATGGTAAGATTTTAGCTAGTGCTGGTAATGATAAAACTGTGAAGTTATGGAATGTAGAAACTGGTGAGGAAATGAAAACTTTAACAGGACATTCTGAAGCGGTTTATGCAGTGGTATTTAGTCCCAATGGTAATATTTTAGCTAGTTCCAGTCAAGATAAAACTGTGAAGTTATGGAAAGTAGATGTAGATAGTGTGGTGGAAATTTCCAGTGTTAAATGTGCTGATGATGGAGTTTATTCTCTTGCTTTTAGTCGCGATGGTAAAGTTTTAGCTGCTGGAAGTGCAGATAAAACCATTACTTTGTTTCCTTGTTAATGATTTGATCCCCCATAAAAAAGTAAGGGTTTAGCATTGCTAAAACCCTAGAAAATTCAGGGGTAAAACCTGAATATAGTGGTAGTTTTATTATTAATAAGGAAAGATGACTCTACCACCAGGCCTAACATCAGCATGGAAAAAGCCCTTATTTCTACCCATAAAAACAGCATCTCCCAAACCGGAAAATTGAGAAGCTTTTAACACATCCCAAAGCTTTCTAAAATCTCCGTTCATTGGTATCATATCTATAGCTCGGAAATAGAGATGCTGACTATTACGAGCGCCGCCTACCGCTCTATTGACTGCCGGTGGACGATAACCAGAAGTAATAGTAATGGGTGAGCCAAATTTTTCTCTCACTGGTCCCCAAGTTCTCGCTACTCTAATTGCATTTGCTACATATTCAGAACTAGTAGGAACACGAGTACAATTTTTCGTAACTTCACCCCAAGTCAAAGGAACACCGTCAACAATATATTGGTTGGCATAGACTATTTCGCCTCCAGGAAGTTTCATAGTCGCGCCTGTACGTGATCCGGCATTGGTATTAACTTTGATTTCTGAGGTATTAGTTTCTTCTTTGTCTCCTGCTGTTTCTTCTTTATCTTTTAGTTCCAGTAATTCCTTAGCGGTGCTGACTCCTAAACCCAAGGGATATTCTAATTGTTGTAGTGATTTAAATTCAGAAAATGCTTGTTTGGTGATTGGTCCGACTTTTCCATCTGCTTCTATTTTCAGGAGTTGCTGTATTTCTTTCACCAAGTCTGGATGAGCATCAGTGATAAATATAGCTGGAGAGTTGAGTTTTACAAACTCAGTGAGAGATGTGATATTTGCGGGATTGGATGTCATAAGTTTTTGTCAATAGATTTCGGTAGTTTTCCACATTATTCCTATCCAACTTTAATCTACACATAAAATAAGCGTGATTACTGTGGTCAATTCTTAATTTTGAATTAAATTTTACTAAATTTTACTAAATTTTACTAAATTTTACAGATTGCCCATAACTCAACTGATTTTGATGGATTTACCATCTTGGTGGAGGGATATAGTTAAAGCACTTAGGTAAAGCACTTATTTAAAGCACTAACTACTAACTCTTAATTATGTTACCTCTTGAGTAATTGCCAAATAAGCTACTTTAGCCGCAGCTTGTTCAGCAGCTTTAATAGAGCGTCCCTTACCTTGTCCTAACATTTTCTCATGTAACCAAACTTCAGCTACAAAACGTTCATGACTACGGTGGGGTTGATTAACTTCTAGGACGCGATATTCTGGTAGAACTTTAAACTGTGCCTGAGTCCATTCTTGCAGAGCCGCTTTATAGTTTAATCTAGCCGGATCGAGGCGAATTTCTCTTGCTAGTTCTTGAAAGTGGGGATCTAACCAAGGACGAATGAGGTCTAAATTGTGAGTGCTAAGGTAAAGCGCCCCCAGAACAGCTTCAAAAGCATCTGCTAGACGTGACTCTTGACCAACAAGATCAGCAGTAGCACTACCAGCAACTAATAAGTATAATTCTAAACCATATTCTCTGGCTAATTTGGCGAGAATGCGATCGCTCACCAACACGGAACGAATAGCCGCAAAATCTCCCACAGCACAGTCGGGATAATTTTCCCATAACACCACAGCGGCCACCAGACGTACCACTGCATCACCGACAAATTCCAACTGTTCATAATTTGCCGACTCGGAAACAGTGGCGTGAGTTAGAGCCAAATCAAGTAACGGCCACTTTATGGGGCTATCTGGTGATAAACCTAACTTTTGGACTAAAGTTTCAAGTTGCCGTTGACGGCGAGGATAAACGCGGGACATTAAAACAAGATAGTAAATATGTGCAACTCAATCATTAATAACTAATAGACATCTGGTGGTAATTAAATGTGTATAACCTGAACCCCATTCTAAAGACGTTCTATAGAACGTTTCTACATTGATTTTCACCAGAGGTCTAATAACTAATAACCAATAACTAATGACTAAAAAAAGAGAGAGCAGGACATAAGCCGGATTCTGTTCTCTTGCGAGGGCGGTTATCTATCTGGGATGTTTGTTACCAAACACCTCTAGCGGCGCTCATTTACTGGAACTGGTAAAAGACCAACCGTAGTTCCTCCGGCCTTGCTCCCAACCGGGGTTTACCGAGCCAACGCCTCTCGACGTTGCTGGTGCGCTCTTACCGCACCTTTGCACCCTTACCAGGGATTAGGTATTGGGGATTATTGGGGATTGGGAAATTTCTTACCCAGTCTCTAGTCCCTAGTCCCCAGTCCCTAGCCCTGGCGGTATCTTTCTGTGGCACTATCCTCACGATCGCTCGCACTGGACGTTATCCAGCAAGTTTGGTCTTTCGGGAGTCCGGACTTTCCTCAAACCAGTCTTGATGACTGATCTGCAACCACCTGCGCCTACTCTCTCCCCTATCTAGTTTAAGCTTTAATCGCCCGTTCTGTGTTATTCAGTTATCAGGGAATAGGGAATAGGGAGTAGGTAAAGAATTTTCTCCCCATTTCTCCATCTTCATCATCTTGTCTTATTCCAAGGTAGAGCATAGGTCCAGGGTAATTTCTCGATAGTGAAAGGACAATTGATAATTGAGATAGGAGGAACATTCACACCCGGAGCCAAACCGACACGCAACTCCGATATTCTTAATACCAGTTGAAAAGAAAATTCTACTTTCTTTTTACCATCCATAAAATCTTTATACAAACCCTTAAAAGGCTTTTGATCTTTCATGGCAACTATATCAATTAAAGGTTCTCCAGGTTGATATGTTCCTGTTTCTTTGTCCCTTTTTAAAATATCTTCTGCTGTCACACTTTCAGAAATTGTTTTCTTAGGAGCAATAATCGTAGGAACTTGTGGTATTGCTAAGTCACGGCTGAGGTCTGGAGATTTGCGAATCACACGGCGAGATTTTTTGCTATGTTCAATGACCCAAGAACTATTATCCCAGTCAACATATACAGCTAAAGCTTCTGATTTATTATCAATGCTAATTGATAATTCTTTCAAATTATCTTTTAATTTCTCCAAAGAATATGTTCCTGAACCAAAAGAAATCCCAATTTTATCATCCAGATTTTGTTCTTTTAATTGTTCTTCAACAGCACTCTTTTGGAAATTTAACACCACCATATCGTCGATAGATTCAATCATGCGATTGAATGTGTAATATATCCCCAGGATATAAACCATCAAAACAAGAAGATTTTGATCGCCACTTTGTACTGCCATAAAACTACTAATAACTCCTTGGAAAATTCGCAAACTTTATTTTTGATTGATTTCAAATGAATTGTCAAGCCAACCCCGTCTCCAAAAAAAGAAAATTAACCCACTAGCAATTGCCGCCATTAATCCCAAGCATAGCGGATAACCCCAATACCAATTTAATTCCGGCATATTATAAGGTGATTTTTCGGTATTGAAATTCATTCCATATATTCCCACTACAAAAGTTAAAGGAATAAAAATTGATGAAACAACAGTTAGTAATTTCATGATTTCATTCATTTTATTACTAACCGCTGAAAGATAGACATCCATTAATCCTGATGCTAATTCTCGGTAAGTTTCCACCATATCCATCACTTGTACCGCATGATCATAACAATCTCTCAAATAAATTCTTACCTCCTCACTAATTAATTTACTACTATCACGAATCAAAGAATTAATCGCATCTCTTTGTGGCCAAATAGCTCTTCGCAGTTGTAATAATTCTCGCCTAATTTGATATATTTGTTTTAGTGTTTGGGGATTTGGACTAACTATTACTTCTTCTTCTAATTCGGCAATGCGTTCTCCATACAATTCTAAAACAGGAAAAAATCCATCAATAATTGCATCTAACAAAGAATACGCTAAATAATCACTTCCTTGTCGGCGAATAATTCCTTTACCTTTGTCAATTCTCATCCTCACACTATCAAAACAATCATGCTCAGGTTCTTCTTGAATTGTCAATAAATAATGTCTACCTAAAACTAAGCTGACTTGTTCACTATAAAAACTACCATGATTGGGATTAGGCACAACCATACGAGCAATAATCACTAATTGGTCTTCATAATCCTCGATTTTCGGGCGTTCCCCCATATTGAAAACATCTTCTAAAATCAGAGGATGTAAATCAAAAGTTTGCCCCAAACGGTGAATAATCTCTTTGTTGCCTAAACCTTGTACATCTACCCAGGAAACCGATTCTGTATCCAAGTAATTACTGCATTCTTCTGGATGTTTTATTTGTTTGTGAGTTAGATTAGTTTGGTTATAGTCAACCAAAAAAATATTTGGTTGTTCAGCATCTTCATCAATAATGAGTGTACCCGGAGGAGTTCCTGGTTCATGATAGTATTCGTTTTCAAATGGCTTATTTACTTTTTCTTTGTTGATAACTTTATTTATGACTTTGGGTAGACGACGATGTTTTTTAGCCATTAAGTCTCACCTTAATATTTATCTTGCTGAAAAACTTTTTTCTTCAGGAGTAGTAGGGGCGAAGCATTCGGGCGACAAATTATCAATTTTCTGAACAGGCTATTTTCCTGTAAGGGCGAAGCATTCGGGCGATAAATTATCAATTTTCTGAAAAGGTTATTTTCCTGTAAGGGCGAAGCATTCGGGCGATAAATTATCAATTTTCTGAAAAGGTTATTTTCCTGTAAGGGCGAAGCATTCGGGCGATAAATTATCAATTTTCTGAAAAGGTTATTTTCCTGTAAGGGCGAAGCATTCGGGCGATAAATTATCAATTTTCTGAAAAGGTTATTTTCCGAATGCTTCGCCCCTACTTCGCCCGTACAGGAGTCAGGAGTCAGGAGGAGGCAGTGTGGTGAATTGCATATCATATTTTTACAAAATTAGGATGCTCTCCTATTTGATAATTTACTAATTTATAGCAGATTGCTGGTAAATAAGACATAGGATCTAAATTCACAGCCAAACTCCTGAATTTTGCCAAAAAAAGTTTGTCTTTACCAAAAGACAAACTTTAGAAAAAATTAAAATTTATTGACTTTGATTGATTTTGATTGATTTGGGCAAGTGGTAGTTAGAACATACCCATACCACCCATACCACCCATACCGCCCATACCGCCCATACCGCCCATACCGCCCATACCGCCCATACCGCCCATGCCAGCATCAGGAGCAGCAGCTTTCTTTTCAGGCTTTTCTACTACTATCGCTTCGGTGGTTAAAACCATACCCGCGATAGAAGCGGCGTTTTGCAATGCAGAACGAACAACTTTAGCAGGATCAATAATACCTGCGGCAATTAAATCTTCAAATTCTCCGGTAGCAGCGTTGTAGCCGATGTTAATATCGGTGTCTTTAACTTTGGAAACAATGACTGAACCTTCTGCACCGGCGTTATCTGCGATTTGGCGTAAAGGTGCTTCTAGGGACTTTTGTACAATGTCAGCCCCAATTTTTTCTTCGGCATCAAGGCTGTTTTTAATGGCATCTACTTTTGTAGACAGGTGAATTAAGGTTGTACCACCACCAGGAACGATACCTTCTGCTACTGCGGCTTTGGTGGCATTTAAAGCGTCTTCAATCCGCAATTTGCGATCTTTGAGTTCGGTTTCTGTGGCTGCACCAACTTTGATGACTGCTACACCACCAGCAAGTTTGGCAATACGTTCTTGCAGTTTTTCTGTATCGTAGTCAGAATCAGTTTCTTCTAACTGTTTGCGAATTTGGGCAATACGCTTTTGTACTTCTGGTTTGTTGTCAGTACCAGAGACAATGGTGGTGTTTTCCTTGTCAATGGTGATTTTCCGGGCTGTACCCAGCATTTCTAAGGTAGCTGTATCCAAGCTCAAACCGATTTCTTCAGAAATCATCTGTCCATCGGTGAGAATGGCAATATCTTGTAATAAGGCTTTGCGACGTTCGCCAAAACCAGGGGATTTAATGGCAGCAACGGCTAAGACTCCCCGCGCTTTGTTGACTACCAAGGTTGCTAAAGCGTCACCTTCGATATCTTCAGCAATGATTAATAAAGGTTGACCTAAACGGGCTACTTTTTCCAGTACAGGTACTAAATCTTGAATGGCGTTGATTTTTCTGTCGGCGATGAGGATGCGGGCGTTTTCAAATTCTACTGTCATCCGGTCGTTGTTGGTGATGAAGTAGGGAGAAATATAACCGCGATCAATTTGCATCCCTTCTACTACTTCTAGTTCGGTAGTTAAGGATTTTGATTCTTCTACGGTGATGACACCATCTTTGGTGACTTTCTCCATTGCTTCGGCCAGCATATTGCCGACTTCTTCATCGTTACCGGCGGAAACGGTGGCAACTTGAGCGATCGCACTTCCTTCTACTGGTTTGGCTATCTTGGCAATTTCTGCTACCAATGCTTCTACGGTTTTATCAATACCCCGTTTTAAGGCCATGGGATTTGTACCAGCAGCGACGTTCTTGAGTCCTTCTTTAACTAATGCCTGTGCTAAAACTGTGGCGGTGGTAGTTCCATCACCTGCGGTATCTTTGGTTTTAGATGCCACTTCTTGGATCAGTCTTGCACCAGTGTTTTCTAAAGGATCTTCTAGTTCAATTTCCTTGGCAACGGTGATACCGTCGTTGACAATTTGGGGTATACCAAATTTTTTTTCTAACAGGACGTTGCGGCCTTTTGGTCCCAAGGTGATTTTTACCGCATCTGCCAAGGCGTTAATGCCTTTTTCTAGCGATCGCCGTGATTCCTCATCAAATGAAATAATCTTAGCCATGTTTGTTTTCTCTATCTCTTCCATTAGACAATTTAGCACTCACAAGACAGGAGTGCTAACTATTCCAACTATTGAATTTAACAAATAACAATAAAAAATTGATTAAGATTACAGGTGATACTTATTTTGGACATTAGCACTAATGATTGTATCGGGAGATGAATTTAGACAACTCCCTTAGATCCCTTGGCATTGCTAACCCTAGCGGCTCCGGCTGGTTGGCGGTAGTATTTACTTTTATTTTGGCTTGGCTGGTTACATGGCGTTTAATTCCGACTATCCGTCAATTTGCTTTGCGGGTAGGTTGGGCTGATCAACCAAACGCCCGACGACTTAACCGAGAACCTTTACCTAATGCGGGAGGTTTGGCTATCTATGCTGGCGTTATTGCGGCTGTGGTCGTTGCTAGTCTGCTACGACCCATTGAACTTCAAGGCGTATTGGCTCAGGTACTCACAATTTTGTTAGGAGGTTCTATTCTCGTCTTGGTTGGCTTTATTGATGATCAATTTGGCTTACCTCCTTCTGTGCGTTTATGGGCGCAAATGATCACAGCCCTTTTGTTGGTGGCTAATGGTATCAGTGTGAAAGTTACTTTTGGTACTCCTATTGACTCCTTGCTATCAATGGCTTTGACGGTGTTATGGGTAGTGGGTATTACCAATGCTATTAACTTGATGGATGGGATGGATGGTTTAGCCGGCGGGATCAGTTTTATTACAGCCATGAGTTTGTTGGGGGTTTCTGCTCAGTTTGATAATCGAGCAGCAGCAACCCTGGTATTAGCTGCTTTGGGTGGTGCTGCACTGGGCTTTTTACGCCACAATTTTCATCCTTCAAGGATCATTATGGGTGATGCGGGGGCGTATTTTTTCGGTTATGTTCTAGCTGCCACTAGCATTTTAGGCAAGTTGCAACAAAGTACAGTTTTTGCGCTGATACCAACGGTTTTATTTTTGATGTTGCCAGTTTTAGATACTACTCAGGTTTTTATTAGGCGACTTTTAGCCGGAAAAAACCCTTTGAGTACACCCGGTAAGGATCACCTACATCACCGCTTGCTGGACTGGGGTTTTTCCCAACGTCGGGCGGCTTTTACTTTGTGGTCTGTCACCTTGTTTTTTAATGTACTGGCTATGACGGTACAAGGTATGACTTTACCTGTGATCCTGGCTTCTGCTGCTAGTATCGTTCTGCTGTTAGGTGCTACGGTTTTACAAAGAATACATGGCAATTCGTAATTACAACAGGAGTCAGGAGTCAGGAGTCAGGAGTCAGGAGTCAGGAGTCAGGAGTCAGGAGTCAGGAGTCAGGAGATCAAGGAGTCAGGAGTCAGAATGAAGATTTTTCTATTCCCTATTCCCTATTCCCTATTCCCTATTCCCTATTCCCTATTCCCTATTCCCTTCTTTACCAATTACATTACCATCCCACCATCGACGTTAAAGACTTGACCTGTAATGTAAGCTGCGGCGGGATCAGCTGCTAAAAACCTCACCATACCAGCAATTTCTTCTGGTTCACCAAACCGCCCCAAGGGAATAAATTGTAATATGTTATCAGCTTTGATATCGCTGGTCATGTCAGTTTTGATAAAGCCTGGTGCTACGGCGTTAACGGTGATACCACGGGTAGCTAGTTCTTTGGCGATGGTTTTGGTAAAACCAATCACACCTGCTTTGGCGGCGCTGTAGTTTGCCTGTCCTGGATTGCCCATTTGTCCGGCTACAGAAGCAATGTTGATAATTCTGCCAGAACGTTGTTTGAGCATGATTTTACTGACGGCTTTGGTACATAAAAATACACCTGTTAAATTGAGGTCTATAACAGCTTGCCAGTCTTCTAATTTCATCCGTAATAACAATGTATCGCGGGTAATCCCTGCATTGTTGACTAAGATATCAATGCGGTTAAATTTTTCTAAGGTTGTGTTTATCAGTGTATCTACTTGATCTGCTTGGGAAACATCTGCTTGGAGGGCGATGGCTTCGCCAACACCTCCGGTGAACGCTTCTCCTCCTGCTGCTGTAATTTCTGCTACTACTTGTTCTGCTGCGGTGCTGGAACTGGCGTAGTTGACTACAACTTTTGCACCTTGGGATGCTAGTTGGAGAGCGATCGCACGTCCAATACCTCTAGATGCTCCTGTAACAATGGCGACTTGATTCTGTAATAATGTCATCTGATTTTTATGAATGTTTGCAGATACGGCGTTAATTATTTTATGGTGATTTGGGAGTGATTGAACTATTTAGAGGTTGTCAATAAAGTTGTTTAGTGATGACAGGTGACGGGTAACGGGTGACGGGTGACTGTTTATTTATCTGTGAAAATAAAAAACTTGACTCATTATTTGATACTATTAATAAGTTGGAATTAGTCAGAATTATCCCATGTAATTATTGATTAATTCACCCAAATTAGCACTAAATTTACAGATTAAATAGAGATTTAATTATGACTAATGAAAATTTTGCTAACTTGCCTCAATTTACCAGTGTAGAAGATGAAAGACAACACCGTAAACAACGTTTAGCGGCTGCATTTCGCCTATTTGCTCGTTATGGTTTTGATGAAGGAATAGCGGGACATATTACAGTGCGTGATCCTGAATTTACAGATTGTTTTTGGGTGAACCCTTTGGGAATGTATTTTGGACATATTCGCGTATCTGATTTATTATTAGTTAATGATCAAGGTGAAGTTGTTCAAGGAAATAAACCTGTAAATGGTGCTGCTTTTGCGATTCATTCCCGACTACATAAAGCTCGACCCGATGTTACTGCGGCCGCTCATGCTCATTCACTTTATGGTAGAACTTGGTCAAGTTTAGGAAGATTGCTTGATCCGATCACTCAAGATGCTTGTGCTTTTTATGAAGATCATGCTTTATTTGATGATTATACTGGGGTGGTGTTTGACCCTAAAGAGGGCGATCGCATTGCGGCAACTTTAGGAGAAAAAAAGGCGATTATTTTAAGAAATCATGGGTTATTAACTGTTGGTCATACAATTGATGAAGCTGCGTGGTGGTTTATAAATATGGATCGTTGTTGTCAAAGTCAATTAATGGCTGAAGCAGCAGGAAAACCGATAATTCTTGATTCAGAAACCGCCCGTTTTACTTATGGTCAAGTTGGGTCTCATATTATTGGTTGGTTTTCTTTTCAATCTTTATATGAGATGATTGTTAGGAAACAACCAGATTTATTGGAATAGAATTTATAATTTTGTCTGAATCAGGATGTCCAGGATTTAAGGATTTACAGGATGAAAATAGAGATTTCATCCTCTCTCAATTAACTATTATCCTAGTTATTCACTTTCTCGAAGGTTAAGATATTCCCTAATATACTTAAACGGAAAGGGAATAACTGTACTTTGTCCTGTGCGAACAAAATCAACATCCATTGTTGGTAGCAGTTCTTTAAATATTAATTTTGAGCCATTTACTGCTACTATTTGGCGCAGATGACAAGCATCTTTCAAAGAAAAATTTTTTAATTTATCTCTTCTGCTACCCACACAGTAATAAGCCAGGTTTTCAGTTTCTTCAAAATATTTAATATTGAAATAAGGATCAAATAAATCGTCTTTACTCTGATTATCTTGGGGAAATTTTAACCTAATTTGATGCTTTTCTAAAAGGTAATCTCTAAAATCAGTAGCTTCTTTGGTGATGCTAACATTAATCTCTTTATCTTTCTGTTTCCTTATTGATCCTAAATATTGGCTAATTAAAGAATAAAATTCTGATTTTGATAAAGTTTCATTTCCTTTGTTTTTAAGTGCCTCTGAAAATGAATTAAACTTTTGAATATCCAGTTGTTTTGGTTGTTGTAAAAACTCCTGAACTATATTAGCTAAATCATTTCCAGTACGTTTATTTTCAGGAAGTTCACTGTCTAATTGATCCAAAATTTGTGCTATTTCAGGAAGATTAGGAAGAGAAATTTCATCAGTTCTAAATATCTGATTGATCTCACCACTATCAGAAATAACTAGTCCTTCCAAGTTTCTAATTTTCTTGTTATTTTGAGAATTGCTATCTATCATGAACTTTCTATAAGTTTCAAATTCTTGCCAGTTCCATAGACTGATCTTTTCTTTTGTATAAAATTTAAACTCTCCATTTGGTTTAATTGTCATAAACACAACATGACTTTGTTCTTCATTTTCTTCTTTATCCCAAGCTGCAAAAGTCCAATCTCCTGTTGCGTTGAGTTTAGCCCAATCAAATAAAGTTATTTTTTCAGCACGAAGATCACGTTTGATAATTAATTCTTTAAGACTTGTTTTTACAATATTTTTCCATCCATCTTGAGTTGATTGTGTATAAGATTCTATGGTAATATTTTGACGTTGTGTTTGATGATCAGATTCTTTATATTGATCTGTGAGTTTATTTTCTGTGTAATAGGATTCCTTATGAATAATTCTCAAATTCAAAGCGGCTTTTTTCTCTGTTTTCCGAGAATCTGTAATCAACTTTTCCTCAGTTATATAAGAAGGATATAAAAACTGTTTTAACTGAGTTACTAATTCATGAGATTCTTCACTATCAACTTTATCTAATATATGTATTCTCTCCCCATCAAGTAATTCCTTAATTTTTTCAGAATTATTCATTAATCTTGTATCTAGTGGGAGATCATGATCTATTTCACGAGTACAAAACTCAAAAGTCATGTATTTAGATAGGTGATTTTCAATGCTATTCATGACATTGTGTAAAATCCCCGCACGACTACTTTCAAAATCTTTAAGACTACCAAAATTCATAAAATTTACATGAAGTTTTTTTCCTGGTTCACGACATTGGATATAAGATTTTTTCGGATCTGATTTTTTACCATCAGAAGGAAGCCGTCTTCTCAGAGATGGTGGGTTTGTACCATCATAAATAATATATTCTGGTCTTTTCAAAATTTTTGCTAGTTCCTCACCTTGATATTCTTTTAAAATTACTACTTTTTTTCGATAATTAGCGAGACTAACATTTAATAAAAACTCATTTTGTTCCGCAGGAATACGATCAATACTGATTTCAGCTACTGCAATTGAATTATAAAGTTTATCTGTGAATAGGGGAACTCTAAGTAATGAGCCAGTAAGATTAGAAAAATGAAGATGTTTATATTTTGAACGTGATGAACCTAAAGAATTAATCAATAAGCGTGCAAGACTCGCTTCACATATACATTCATTATTTCCATTATAAATTGCTTCTGGCTGCACCTCAACTGCTACTACTTTAGCAAATTTAGGATCATTATCCAGTCTATTTTCTAACTGATAAATATTGTTTGATTTTGTTTCAAACATAGCATAAGCAAATTGAGCATAACCAACGGACATGGCTTGATAATCATCACCAATTATACGATCTAGTTCTTCTGCACCCCACCACTTTCCATCGTAATCTCGTTTAAATCTAATAAATGCAAAATCTTGTTTGATAGCATCAATATGAAAAGTGATTTTCACACGATTTGTAAGAATATTCATTTTGAAAGCTCCTTGAAACTGCTGGATATAAATTCAATTGCTTGATTATCAACTTTATTAGTTTTGCACAGATAAGGTACTTCAATTATTTTTCCACGATCTGAAATAATTGCTTTAAACTCTCTATCTGAACTACCAAGTATATTAATTATATAAACTCTTGCTGCTTTTACCTCCTGCATTTTTTTACGAATCTTATCAATTTGTGGATCAGCTTCTACTATAATTTTATCGTTCCATAGTTTAAAGTCTATATAAATATTTGGATTTTGCTTTGTTTTAAAATCAAAACGTTCAAACTCCTTGGATTCTAATTCTGATAAAGAAATATTTAAAAATGTTTTCAAAATATGTTCACCACATACTTCACCTAATGCACCTTTATAAATATTATTAAATATGGGAGGTGTGATAATCAGTTCAGATTCAGGAAATTCAGTTGCATAACCTTGACTAATAAATAATTCCCTAAGAACATCTATTTTCATTAATTCTGTCAGACGAGCATCGTTTTCACTTACTGTTCTAACTTTTTTCTTCCCGTATTCATTGTCAAAGAAAACTTGTATTTTTTTATAGTCATTTTCTTGTGAAAAATAATAGTAATTACCAGGTTTAAATAATTTAACATAGATATTATGCCATTTGTGATCACATTCAAACTCTTGAATAAGAGTAGGATGTTTGAGAACTTGCTGTCTTAAATCTTTCCATTCTTTTACACTTTGAGCATTCCATGTTTTATCAAGTGTACTGATGATGTAAGCAGCACTGATTTCACTTCTATTGATAGCATCAATTTCTGTTGCTTTTATCTCTTGAGATTTTTCACTTGATGTACCAGCTAGTTTGAAAAGAGCAGTATATTCACGCACTGGAATTACAGTATCAGGTACAGAAAATTCTGCTAAATGTTTACGAATACCATCATCAGCCAAAATATGAATCGTGGGAAATTTCATGTTAGTTCTGCATATTCTACCTATTGCTTGCATAATTACTTTATTCACAAAATATGAATAGCCTTGTGTATGATATAAGCTGATAAAATCGCCAGCATTTTTTTCATACTTACCTATTCCCACATATCGTTTAAAACCTTGACTTAACTTAATATTAAATGTTGCTGCTGAAAAAGCGTGATTTGCTCTGAAAAACTCTAATTGAAAAATGTATTTTATAAAATCAGAATCATTATTCTCGAATTGTTCGTTGTAGATATTAACAAGTAAATTCGTAGGGTTATCTAAATAAATACCATTAATATCTATATTTTCACTTTTTTCTCGGTTATCAATATGTATTGCTTTTGAATCTAAGTTAGCAGGAATAGGAAATTGTAAATTTTGTCCTACCCCTATAGTTTGGTATGCAGAAATAATAAAACGGCGTTTGTTATCTTTTAAGTCATTAGCAATTTTTGCTTTATTAGCATCAAAATTACTGCTAGTGAGAGTAACTATAGTTTCTTCTACATAACTATCTTTTTGTTTTTCATCTAGTTCAGAATTTAGTAGATATTTTGCATACTTTTTCAATGTCTTAATATTAAAATTTGGATCATTATCCTTGGGAAGTTTATTGAAAAAGCAAAGAAAGCTATAACATTCAGCAGGATGTTCTAGAAAATATTTCCATACAGTTAACACTTTTACATAACGACAAAATATAAATTCAAGGCGATTTTCATTATCATCTGTATCATTGCCATTATTGATAGTATCTTGAATCTCACGCCATAAGCCATTAACTACAAAATTAGCTAATTCTTCATCATCCAAAATTTCTTGAAATTGTTTTATTGCATCCTTCTGTGAGTCTGCACCAATAAATTGAGGTATGATTGTAACATGATCATCATAACCCTTAGTTGTTTCATAATACTGATTTTTTAGCTCCTCCATTTCCTCTGGTTCTAATTGTTTAAATGAATCAGATAACCGAGATTTCAAATACTTAATGTCATAATTACCAATATTAGTATTAAGTCCCGCAGTGGCAGAAATTCCTACTACCATTGCCTTAGAACAAACTTCAGCTAACAATGATTCTGGTGTATGATTAAAATTGAACATATATATCTTGGATAAGGTATCATGTTCATCACTATCAACTATGTCATAATAACGAAAACCCCGATCATAAAACCATTGGATTTTACTAATAGGTTGTTCTGATGCAACCTTATATATTAATTCATCATTTAAAATATTATCTATTAATAAATCAACATCTTTTTGATCTTGATAAAAATGATTAAGCACACTTTTTATAGCAAATTCTAAATCAAATTCAACACCCTCATTTTCCTTCTTTAACCACCGATAATTATCAGCTACATTACTAATACCTCTCTGAAAATATGTGAAAAAACCACCTATTTCACCCAGTAATGAATAAATATTATAAACTTTATCAGATTGCACTTCGGATGAATTTTCTTTAAAATCAACTGCTTTAATCCTATTTGTCCTTTTTCTTGCATCTTGATGAACTTCAATCCGTTTGTTAAGGTCTATAACATTGTGGAATTGGTAATCATAAAATAGAAAATTCCTTTTTCTAGTAAAACATTTTGGATCTGTTTTACAAATGTATTGTAATTTATATTTTTTGAATATCTCCTGAGCTTTTGTCCTTAAATCTTTTATTTGTTCTTTTGGTGGCAACCAATCTTTACCTTGTGCTTTTTTGGCTTTCCAATGTTTTGAACATTTAGTTAAATCTTCAGAATCGTTGAGTTCTTTTAAATGATTATGAATACTTAAAAATAAATCTATAAAATCTATTTTTCTCTGTAAACCTGATTCAATAATATTATTGAGAATACGTTCTTTAGTAGAATCAAATTCATCAATAAAAATCAGTGAATTTTTGAAGGGACTTTTATTGAATTTTTCATAAAAGTCATAAGAAGGCTCAATTAATGTGGAATTTTTGAGTATAAACTTATCCATACTCAAAAATAACACAGTTCTCTCATCTGTAAATACTGCTGGATAAAGTTTACCAATCCATTGATAATCTTTCTTATCTTTGATGGCTTGTAATTTTGCTTCCTTGCTAGGGAATTTTTCTTTGAGGATGTTTTCTATATCTCTTCTAAATGCTGGTTCAAGGTCTTTGCGAATTTTCTCTTTAAAACTATCTTGAGCTTTTTTAGGCAGTTTTGGAATATTATATAATTCTATATAGTTATTTAAGTTTTTATAGCTGTCTTGATTTTTAAACTCAGCAGGAATTTCATCTTCAATAGTAGATAAGTTCTTAATTACACTCTCAGAATTAGAATCAATAAAAAGAACATACTTATTATAATCATCTTCATTACCATTTTCAATGAAATGATTTTCTAAGTCCTTTAATGGCAGATTTTTCTTGAGGTTTGTAAGAAATATAATCTTTCTGTTATTAGCAGCAAATTCTTTATAATTATCATATATAAATTTAAACACATTGTAGGTTTTACCAAAACCTGTTGGCATACTTAAAAGCAATAATCCGTGATTATATTGACAGTATTTTTTTAAAATTTCTTGCATATCCCTGAGTAATGTGAGTATATTTTTAACCTTTATTTTGCTTTTAGGTATATTATCATAACCTTAGCTAAAATCCAAACAGCATACATAGTTTGTTACAAAATTTGTTTACCCATTATCACTAAAAGAACTTGAATCATTACAGCGTTAGAGGATATTGTAAATGCTTGTATTACCAAGTATTAATTTTTATTTTAAAATCTCTCGCAGAAAGAGTCTGAGCAAGACTCCTGTACTAATAAATCTTACCAAAAGTAACACTTAGTATTTTAATAGACGAATTTAAACAGATATTGGAAAATTTCTCTATCTAATGGAGGAATAAAGATACAAACAATAAATACTAAATAATTAAATATTCCGATCACCTGACGAACTTTAATACAATATTCCCCCGTTGATATATGACAGCGGGGGCTTTTTTTATCAATTTTTTATCTAATTATACCAACAAATAATTTTATCTAAAAATTTATCTCTCTAAAGGAGGACTTGATAAATAGCGAATAATTATTAAATATTAAATAGCCCGATTACCCTACCGGACTTTAGCTCCAAACCCCCTCTTGTTATTAACCGTTCAAGAGGGGGCTTTATTCAGATATCAATTGACAATTGATAATTGTTTGATTACAGGTTGAAAACCCATCCACGGAGAAACAGGAAAAAACTATTTTTAATTCTCTTGCTTCCAGGAAAAGGTAATTGTTGATTTTCCATTTTTGAACAGTTCTCATTTATTAGTTGTGATTAAGGATTACAATATTCACATAATCCCGGATCTGCAAACTGTTTACCATCAGGATATAATTTTTTCTCTATGAAATTACATTTTCGACATTGATAAATTACCGCCATAGTTAATAAAGTTGGTTGATGGCAACTTTCACAAGGTAAACCTTTGATTTTTTGAGTTATACTAAATCCAGGGGTAGAACATTGAGGACAACAACTATTAATTTTATTCAGCAAATCTTGGGTAGCTTTTTCGATATTCTTCATCCGCATTGGATTATAAAGCGCCCGCATATCAGTTTCTATATGTAAATTACCATCGGGGGAATTATTGAAAGCGAAATTCACAGCTTCCTGTAATTTTTCTGTGGTAGTTATACCTTTAATAATTTCAAGATTTTCAGGATTTGATTTTTCAAACCAAACCACTAAACCATGTTCAGGGAAACCGACTTTTTCAGCAAATTCTTCTGCTTCTGCTAAACTGCTAATAACTCGATGATTAAAGTTAGTATCAGTAGAAAAAACTTCGCCAACAATTTCTAATTCTTTTTCTTGATCTAAAAAAACAATAATTTCTCTGTTAGCATAAATATAAGGAAAACTGGGATGAGGTGCAAAACTTCCTTCACTAGCAATAGCTATAGTTTCCCCTGTCATCTCCATAGCTTTTTGTGCTTTTAATTTTGCAGTGGCAATTTGTGTATCTGGGCGTTTTATTTCTCTGGTAAATGTGCCAAAAACATCGGTGTTAAAATCCTGTGGTACAATAATCTTAATTCCTAATTCTTGTTGTAATAATGGGGCAATTACTTGTTCTTTATGGTGCATAGTTGCGATGACGGCCACACGGTTATTAAAGAGATTTTTCAATAATTGCTTTGTCATTACTGTTGAGACTCCCTGATAAATAATATTACAGAAGATTGCAGATCAATCAGGTACAGAATCAAAGGTGAAACCTAGATATAAAGAGAGAGGGCAACCACAGGGGGTTTCCCCCTACTGACTTCTGACTCCTGAATCTTACATTTTTATGGTGGGCAATGCCCACCTCAAAACTTAACTTTGTGCTTGGGGAACTTGATTATTTTGATTAACTTGATTCATTTCTGCCAACATTTTTTCTTTATTGCGTCTGCGAATTTTGGCATACATTTGAATACTAGCAGCCATGAAAATCACTAAACCAAAAATCAGCCAAGCAGTGATATCTGTAGGTAGATTATTCTTGAAAATAGCCAACATGACAATGACAACTAATAACAAAGTCGGTGCTTCATTTAAAGCCCTTAATTGTTGTCCACTCCACTTACATTCATCGGCGGCTAACTGTTTCATTAATCTACCACAATAATGATGATAGATTAATAAAATACCCACAAAGCCTAATTTAAAATGTAACCAAGTTTCTTTTAACAAGTCTGGGTTAGTGGAAAGAATACCAATGGCCATCGCTACGGTGACGATCATTCCGGGGATGGTAATAATATGGTAAAGACGTTTTTCCATCAGTTGATACTGGTTTTTGAGTATCGTTTTTGCGGGTTCTGGTTCTTGGTTCGCTTCTGTGTGGTAAATAAATAAACGCACCAGGTAGAATAACCCTGCAAACCAAACTACAAAACCAATAATGTGAAAGGCTTTAAACCATGAATAAGCCATGAATTGTCACCTACCTTAGTCAATTTACAGATGATTGCATTTACTCTTATTATCAGGTTACGGCAATTATTGACAAGGTTGCAGATTATCGCGGTAATTAGTAATTGATAATTGGTAATCAATTATTTCTGTCACCTGTCACCTGTCACCTGTCACCTGTCACCTGTCACCTGCTATGACGACGCACAAAGGGTAACAGGTCTTGTAAAATCACTTCATGATAATGTTCTTGGGGATAATGTCCCACATTATGTAACTTAATTATGTCCCCATCGGGTACAGATTTCACAAAACTTTCAGCCATATCTAAAGATAACCAAGGGTCAATGATTCCCCATTGTACTAAAATCGGTTTTTGCCATTCTTTAAAACCTGTTTCAATTTCTGACATGGCTTGATCCAGTTGCAAATTTCTAATTGTTGATAGTAAACTGCGACCAGATGCTGAAGTTTTCAAGAACGGTTTTCTATAAACATCTAAATCTGGATCTTCGATGCGATAACGACATCCACCTTCTAAGGTTCTATCCACTAATAAGGGATCTTGTGTCATCACTTCCCCCGCTAATGGTAAACCCATTTGTTGAATTTTCCAAGGTAGTTTAGCAGATGTAGAAATGGGAGCATTTAAAATGGCAATATTGGCGATTTTTTGAGGATTTTTCAAGGCATATTGTAAACCAACTGAACCTAAAAATCCCTGCACAACTAAGGAAAAACGTTCTAATTCTATAGCTTGAATAAAGTCATCTAAAGCTTTGATAAATGCGTCGGGAGTGTAAGCAAAATCCCGTTTTTCTGGTTTTGCAGAAAAGCCGTATCCAATCCAATCTGGTGCGATCGCTCTTGTTCCCTGTGCTGCCAAAGCTGGTATAATATTTCTCCAGCTATAACTTTGGGAAACTATGCCGTGTAGTAATACCACTGGTAATAAATCACTTCGTCCAATGGGTTGGGCTTCCCGATAATACCATTCTAGGGAATTTACTGTTATCTTATGTTCTTTTATTGACACTTTATTTTCCGATCCTGAAAATGCAATGATATAGATCCCCGACTTCTAACATTAATTTATCATTTATTGTCAAGACTAAAAAACAAGTAGGGGATTATTGACTTTTATTTGACAACCTGATAAAATAAGGAGCTATTAAGAGATATCATAAAACAGTTAAATATTTTTTGTCAGAATAATGAATTAATAAAAATTAATACTTGTTCCTGTTGTGTAGGTGTTAAATTGTCTAGTTTTTCTAAAATAGATTTTTTGTTTTCCAGTGCTGGATTCATCATGAAAATCCTTATCATTTGTAAAAAAATCTTCTTTAATTATATAGGCATCCGCTTTTATTTGTGAAAATATCCTAATTTTTTAATTGATTCTATCCTGTAAATCCTTTAATCCTGGATATCTTGATTCTGAAAATCTGCGTTTATCCGCGTTTATGTATTTATCCTGCAAACAAAGATTCTAAATCTTGACGACCATTGACAATTCTGAGAATTTCTACATGATCATCAACAAGTTGATAAAGAATGATGTAACCATTAAGAGGTATTCCCCGCATTCCTTTTCTGATGTGTTCGTAACTACGCCCCATTTGGGGAAATTGCAGCAAGTTTTCACACTTTCTCGTAAATTCTTGAAAAATCTTTTCTCCTGTTTCAATATTTCTAGTTAAAAAATATTCGGAAATGCTATCTAAATCTTTTATTGCTTGAGGTGAAATTAAACATTGATTCATTTTTTCGCCTCACGCGCATGGCGAAATTTGGCTTGCATTTGTTCAATGACTGTTTCTAAAGGAACTCCTTCACCTCGTTCTAATTCTGCTGCTGCTTCGTTGACTTTAATTCTCACATCTTCTACCCATTCTTCATATTCTTTTTGTGTTTCTTGTAACAATTGTAATGCTTGATTAATTACTGCTTGAGCATCAGGAAATTTACCTTGTGCTAGTTGGGTTTTAATAAACTGTTCTTGTTCTGGGTTTAGGGTAATATTCATGGTTTGTCTTCTGTGATTGATAATTTTTATTATAAACAATATGTAACTTGGGTTAGTTCCACCACGACAAGCATATTCCCATTCAGCCTCTAGTCTCTAGTTCCCATGCTCTGAGTGAGCAAGTCCTAAGTTGACAATTTCATAGACAAAACTATACTTATATTGACAAAAATCAATATATTTTTAGGAAAAAATCAACTACTTGATATATAATACGGTGATATCAAGTATTGAATTGAGACTATTGCCGACGCGAAAACCAAGCAATGATGGTGGTAGTCTTTTTCAGAAACTTAATTGGAACACAATCGCGTCTGGCTAAGGCGTGAAAGTCTACTGAGGGATAACTGCTCCTATGCTCCCGTTGAAGTAGAAAGTAAAGTCTAGTTTTGTCTAGGTTTTATATAGCAGAACACAGTTAGGGGTTATGCCTCAATGATAACTGGAGGTAGAACCTCCTAGATCGCATTACCAGTCTCTGACTGAGAACGAGAAAACGAGAAACAAAAATAGTTTTACTCCTGACTCCTGTACGGGCGTTCGCGAAGCGTGCTGGAAGCATCAGCATGCGGACGACCAATTATCAATTTTTGTCCAAAACTAAGCTGTTGTGCATTTAATTTGTATAAGTGGAACAGGCATCTTGCCTGTTAAACAAGAGTTCAGAATATTAGGATTATACAATTTAGCTGTGTAACAGCTTATTTTCCGAATGCTTCGCCCCTACGACTCCTGCTGTAAAAGAAGATTGTTCTAGAATTACAATTAACTGTGTTCTCTAATTTAACCGAATCTGTGACTACTACTCCCCTTTCTCCCAACTTCTCACAAACCGCTGCTGTTCCCGATAGCTTAGGACGTTTTGGACGCTTTGGTGGTAAATATGTTCCTGAAACTTTAATGCCGGCTTTAGCTGAACTGGAAACAGCTTATCACCAATACCGTAATGATCCTGATTTTCAAGCAGAATTACAAGGTTTACTGCGAGATTACGTAGGACGTGCTACCCCTTTATACTTTGCTGAAAGACTCACCGCCCATTATGCCCGTCATGATGGCACAGGAGCGCAAATTTACTTAAAACGCGAAGATTTAAATCATACAGGCGCTCATAAAATTAATAATGCCCTTGGTCAAGTTTTATTAGCAAAGCGCATGGGTAAGCAGCGCATTATTGCTGAAACAGGTGCAGGACAACATGGGGTAGCTACAGCTACCGTTTGCGCTCGTTTTGGTTTGCAATGTATTATTTACATGGGTGTTCACGACATGGAACGCCAATCCTTAAATGTGTTTAGAATGCGCTTGATGGGGGCGGAAGTTCGTGGTGTGGCAGCCGGTACGGGAACTCTCAAAGATGCCACTTCTGAAGCCATCCGTGACTGGGTAACGAATGTAGAAACTACTCATTATATTCTGGGTTCTGTAGCTGGTCCCCATCCTTACCCGATGATAGTCCGGGATTTTCACGCGGTTATTGGCCAGGAAACTCGCGCTCAAGCAATGGAAAAATGGGGTGGTTTACCTGATATTCTCATGGCTTGTGTGGGTGGTGGTTCTAATGCAATGGGACTTTTTCATGAGTTTGTTAAAGAACCATCGGTGCGGTTAATAGGTGTAGAAGCTGCTGGTGAAGGTGTGAACACTGGTAAACACGCCGCCACCTTGACAAAAGGACAAGTTGGTGTATTGCATGGGGCAATGAGTTATCTGTTACAAGATAATGATGGACAGGTGATTGAACCCCATTCCATTAGTGCAGGTTTGGATTATCCTGGTGTTGGTCCAGAACACAGCTATATGAAGGATATTGGCAGGGCTGAATATTATAGTGTGACAGATGCTGAAGCTTTAGAGGCATTTCAACGCTTATCCCGGTTAGAAGGAATTATACCTGCTTTAGAAACTTCTCATGCGATCGCCTATTTAGAAACTTTATGTCCACAACTTACAGGCAGTCCCCGGATTGTGATTAACTGCTCTGGTAGAGGTGACAAGGATGTGCAAACAGCTGCTAAATTCTTAATTCAAGGCTGATAATTAATCATGTTGAGAAATACTATTTCAGCTATTGGTGCAGGTTTCTTAGTTTTAGTCAGTGGTGGGATGGCTAGTTCTGCTCCTAGTCCATCTTTTATATCCAATGACAGCTACAAAGTAGCACAAACTAATGTTAATACTGCTGCTATAGAAGCCTATGTTTTCCAACAAATAAACCAGTACCGCGCCTCCCAAAATTTACCCCCACTGACTCGTAATTATCGTATTGATCAGCAAGCAAGAATTCACAGTCAAAACATGGCTAGTGGTAAAGTTCTCTTTAGTCATGATGGATTTCAAGCACGAGTCAGAGCGATTGGTATTCCTTTCAGTCGAGTTGCGGAAAATGTGGCTTACAACCAAGGTTCTAGAGATCCTGCAACCACCGCTGTACAAGGTTGGTTAAGGAGTTCAGGACATCTAGCTAACATTAGAGGTAATTATAACCTCACAGGAATTGGTGTGGCGAGTAATAGCAAAGGACAAATTTTTTTCACCCAAATTTTCCTCACATCAAGATAAATTTTAGTGCCTGATTGGTGATTGGTGATTGGTGATTGGTGATTGGTAATTATTTGGTTTCGTAATCCCAATAATTTCAATTGTCAATTATCAATTATCAATTATCAATTATTTTTGCATCTGTCAATGGATACTATTTTTTATATATTTTTTTGACTAAAAATGTAGTGACAATAACACTTTGTGAGGTGAAGCATCTACCATAGGCATATACTGGATACTGGATTTTTTTAAAGTTATGAAATTGGCAGACTTTTAGCAAAATAAAATGTCATTTTCAGGAAAGTGAACTCAAAAATATGAATTATAGAAGGTGACAGGTAATGGGTAATGGGTAATGGGTAATAGGTAATATTTCTCCTGACTCCTGACTCCTGTACGGGCGAAGCACTCGGAAAATAGGCTTAGACAAAAATTTATAATTAGTCGCCCGAATGCTTCGCCCCTACCACTCCTGACTCCTGACACCTACTGTAATTCTTCAGTTCACCAATACTTGACAGTATCCTGGTACTTATTCTGTACATCAGAAGATAGAGTATATGTCTGATAAATCCATACACTACCTAATTCTCTATGTTCCGACAAACTGCTTTTGGCATGGCTTTAAGTACGCTTGTCCTTGCTAGTGGATTGATGACTGATCCTGTTCCCAGCAATAATTCTGCTAAAAAAATCACTTACACTCAGTCATTTAATACTTCTAGTCAGGCGGCTATTTTGAATCTTGGTTCTGAAAATGCTACTTTAGAAAAATTAGTTTTTGAGCAAATTAATCAATATCGTGTTTCTCAAGGATTATCAAAGCTCACCTTAAATGCAAGTATCACTCAGCAAGCAAGAATTCACAGTCAGAACATGGCTAATGGTATAGTGAAATTTAGTCATCATGGATTGGAACAACGAGTTAAAGCCATTCCTCTTAAATATGACAATGCAGCCGAAAATGTGGCTTTCAACGTGGGATATAGTGATCCAGCAAAGCAAGCTGTGATTGGTTGGCTCAACAGTCCTGGACATTTGCATAATATTCAAGGAAATTTTAAATTGACAGGGGTGGGAGTGGCGACTAATGCCAAAGGTGAAGTTTATCTCACACAAATATTTGTCAATACCAAATAGATTGTCTTACTGATTTTTTGCACAATTTGCATAATAATAAATTAGTGTCTGATCCAGTAATTTTTTAACTGATAGACACTATCATTCATTTGGGAACGATTGATGAGATTAGATGATTTTAGGGTTAGTGACGGTGATATAGATGCTGCTACCCTCGCGGAGTATTTAAAATCTGAAGCTCTGGCTGTAGACACGGAAACAATGGGATTATTACCACAACGCGATCGCTTGTGTCTTGTTCAGTTGTGCAACCCAGAGGGAAAAGTCACCGCTATCCGCATCGCTAAAGGACAAACAGAAGCTCCAAATTTAAAACAACTTTTGGAAGCAACCCACATCCTCAAAGTATTTCACTTTGCACGGTTTGATATTGCTACCTTACGCCACAATCTTAATATTCAGGTTCAACCTGTTTTTTGTACTAAAATTGCTAGTAAGTTAGCCCGCACCTACACTAACCGTCATGGTTTGAAAGATGTAGTACAGGAATTAGAACAAGTAGAACTAGACAAAAGCTCTCAAAGTTCTGATTGGGGGAATGCTGCTAATTTATCGGAGGCTCAATTAAGTTACGCTGCTAATGATGTCCGCTACTTATTGAGCATTCAACAAAAACTAACGCAAATGCTACAACGAGAAGAACGTTGGCAACTAGCACAAGAGTGCTTTCAAGTTTTACCAACATTGGTTTCTTTGGATTTATTACAATTCAAAGATTTATTTGAACATTAAGAGTAATTCGTAATTCTTAGGTAAGAGGGAACAGGGAACAGGGAACAAAATGCTTGACTTTTTATCTGATTCTACCCAATCACCAGTCACCAATCACCAGTCACCAATCACCAATCACTTCTATTGATTTTCTCAATGATTTTGGATGCGAGAGACAACATTGTAATCATCTGCACCTGCGGGAGTTCTTGATTCGATAATACCTTCTGTTTGTCCACCAATTGCCTTCCATGCTCCCAAACCACCTTTTAATTCTGATACGTGTACAAATCCCGCAGCACGCAATTTTTGGGCAGCTTGAGCAGTTTGTCCCTCATCAGTGCCGTAAACATAAATATCACGGCTTTTTTGTAAAGAAATTTCTGCACGATCTGTTAGTTCATCTATAGGCATAGGCATTGCGCCCATAATATGACCTTGGTTGTAGGTTGAGCGATCGCGGACATCCAAAATTGTAAATGCTGGTTCGCCCCATTCTAGACGAGATTTAACTACATGAACATCCGATTCTACTTCTATGGGTGGCTGTTGAGGAATAATCCCACCCATCAAATTATTAGTCATAAGTTTTATCCGTTTTAACCTATTCAATTTCAACTTCAATCAACTTAGTCAACAATAAATTAACAAACAAAGTCTAGTTAATTTGTCTGGCTTGAGTATGAAAATATAAAAATTTTCCTGAATAAATCCTGAATAAATCCTGAATAAATCCTGAATAAATCCTGAATAAATCTTGTAAAAATCTATCTTTAGATATATTCGATTTCTCATATCGTCATCAGTAATATTTCAGTACAGATACTTCGGTATAACACCACAATTGATTTATATTTTATACATTTTTTTTTTCAAAAAATACCAAAATCATACATTACCGATACATTTTATAAGGATTATTATAAAGTTTGCATAAACTTCAGGAAAAATTCAGTGTATACAAGGACTAAAGCATTTTTCCTACTTATTTATTTAGCCAGGAGCTAAGATACTCCTTAAACACAACATCTCAAAGCATCTGTCACCACAGAAAATCGCCAAATCAATCAATAAACTGCATTGGACTATGGATAAGCTTGCCACGAATATTCCCAAGATTATGATTGTAGATGACGATTTCAGTGTGAGAAATCTCGTCTACCGTTTTCTGAGTCGAAAATACCAAATAGAATCGGCCTCAGATGGTAAAAGTGCTATGGCATTATTTGATCAATTCAATCCAGCCTTGGTAATTCTGGATTGGAATTTGCCAGATGCCAATGGCTATAAACTTTGTCAAGAAATGCAAAGTCGCACCAATGTTTTAGTTTTGATACTCACTAGCCGGAATGATGAAGCTGATAAAATTAAAATTCTGGCCGCAGGTGCAGATGATTTCATGACTAAGCCATTTAGCCTAGCAGAAGTGGAAGTCAGAGTTGAAGCACTTTTAAGACGCATTCGTTATATCCATCCTCATCAATCACAACGTCTTGTTTTTCAACAATTAGCAATTAACCCAGAAGGTAGAGAGGTAAAATTGAATGATAAACCTTTAGCTTTAACGGCTTTAGAGTTTAATATTTTACATTTTTTAGCTAGTCATCCAGGACAAGCTTGGAGTCGTCCCCAACTAATTCAGAAAATTTGGGGTTGTGACTATGTAGGAGATGGAAGGGTTGTAGATGTGCATATTGGTCAATTACGTAAAAAAATGGAAGTTGATTCGAGTACACCAGAGTTTATCAAAACGGTACGCGGCTATGGTTATAAGTTTGAACCACCAGAAGGTAACAAAGTTTAACCTCTCCGTAAGTATTCAGCTATCAGTAATCAGTAATCAGCCAATAGCCAGGATTCAGACGTTTTAATTTTAGGAATGTTATCTGCATCTGCTTTTTTCATTCTTTGTATTTCAATCTTTCAGGTACTGACGGAAACCGATGACTGAATGCTGAATGCTTACACTCCAGAGCAAAAACAAATCATTAAAATATTGGTGCGTTTATCAATTAACAATCTGGTTGTACATCTGAATTTACCAAGGATTTTTATTGGGGCTTGATCACAGATTTAGCATGAGTTGGAATTATTAAGGCTAAAGTCGGTCAGGGAATTTGTATCTACTCAAGCCTCAGAGCAATTTTAGATTTTAGATTTTGGATTTTGGATTTTGGATTTTAGATTTTAGATTTTAGATTTTGAAGATTTTTAAAATTTCCGCTAATAAGTTATTATAGAACTATAAAATCTAAATTGACTATATACTATATATTCTTATCAATATAGATGCCATTAAAGAAAGTAATGAAAATCACAGTTATGACTTTTAACCTCCGCTGCGACAAACCAGATCCGGGGGTACGTCAGTGGAAAAAGCGTGTAGGTGCGATCGCTGCTGTTATTCAACACTATCAACCAGATGTAGTGGGTACACAGGAAGGTAAACTCCATCAACTGAAGGATTTACAAGCACTTTTACCAGAATATAAATTTGTTGGTGGCGATCGCTCTGGTACAGGAGAAGATGAACACTGTGCAATTTTCTATCAACCTGAACTTTTAAAACTGCAAGAAACTCAAGATTTTTACCTCAGCGATACTCCAGAAATTCCTGGTAGTATTACTTGGGGAACTCGTTTACCACGCATGGCAACTTGGGCTAATTTTCAGGTGGGTGATCCTAGTATTTCTCTAACTATTGTTAATACTCATTTAGATCATGAAATTGCTAAAGCGAGGGAGTTGGGTGCAGGTTTGCTGAGTCTGCGTTTAATGGGTTTTCCTGCTGAAAATTATTTACTGTTAACAGGAGATTTTAACGCTCATTCCAGAACTTTAGAACGAATAATTTTAGCTGATAATTTTAGAATACAAGATACTTTAGCAAATCTGCCGTTAGCAGAACAAAAAACTTTTCATGATTTTACTGGTGAACCTGTGGATGCTAGAGATACAATTTATGGCGATCGCCGTTTTCACATCGAACAAGTAATCATTGACAATAAACAATGGGAAAGTATTTGGCCTTCTGATCATTTTCCGGTGATTGTGAAGTTAAGCATCAGGAATGAAGTTAAGCATCAGGAATAGGGAATAGTAGTCAAAAATTAAGCAGACTTAACGGATACTGCTAACTGTAACCCTAAAGCATCTAATAAGGTACGTAAACAATAAAATTCAATTTCTCCTTGCTCAGATAATTTCTGGGCTAGGTTCTCATAACATTGCTGTACTGTTTTTGATAGTTTCTCAATTCCACCTTGAGCTTCAATAACATTTTTAAGTGCCTTATTTAACATTTTAGGATCGCCTTCTTCTAAAACAACTTCAATATAAGCTGCTGCTTCTAGTGGATCTTTTAAGTCTTGGATTAGTTTTGCATGATAACTTGTACTTTTAGGCATCATCTCGACTCCGATAATCTTCCCAATATTCTTTAGCTTTACGAATATCTTTAACTTGAGTGCTTTTATCACCACCACACAGGAGCAAAATAATTGTTGACCCTTCCTGTCCAAAGTATATCCGGTAGCCAGATCCATAGTCTATTCTCAATTCAAAAACACCTTCGCCAACGGATTTATAATCTCCTAAGTTACCATCTTCAACTCGGTCAAGTCTGGCTCTAATTTTAGCTTTTGCTCTTCTATCTCTTAGAGCATCAAACCAATTATCAAAAGGATTTGTACCATCTGCTGTTAGGTAATTCTTGATTTCTCTGGGTTGGGTGTTCATGGGGTTGTTGTTTCATAACCTACATACCACAACCTACACTGGCAGTTAGTTTTGGACAATTAGTTTTGGACAAATGTCGCATATTATTCATCAGAGCCTAAACTTTATACTTTTGCTTCACCAACTCCACCGCTAATTGTATCGCAGCTTTCATACTGGTTGCATCAGCAATACCTTTTCCGGCAATATCAAAAGCTGTTCCATGATCTGGGGAAGTTCTCACAAACGGTAAACCAATGGTAGTATTTACCGCCCGATCAAAAGCCATTAATTTTACAGGAATTAAACCTTGATCATGATAAAGTGCTAAATAAGCATCAGCAGGATTTTTAACGTTAGAATTACCATACCAAGCTTGACCCGGTTTCACCCACATTGTATCCGGTGGTATGGGTCCTTCTAGTTGTAAATGCGGTCGTTTTTGTCTTTCTGCTTTTAACCAAGGGATTAACCAATCTATTTCTTCTGTTCCTAATTGTCCCATTTCTCCACTGTGGGGATTTAAACCAGCGATCGCAATTTTCCCATTTTTAATCCCAAAATCTCTTTCTAAACATTCTGCTAATAAATCTAATTTTTTTGTTAATAATTCCGGTGTTAAGGTTGACGATACTTGACATAAAGGAATATGTGTGGTAGCAAGTAAAGCCCGTAAAGTCCAACCAGTAAAAGGCGATCGCCCGACAAACAACATTCCAAAACGTTCTACACCTGCTTTCTCGGCTAAAAGTTCGGTTTGTCCCGGATAATCAAAACCAGCGGCTTTCCAAGCTGATTTAGCGATAGGTGCTGTGACAATACCATCAAAATCACCTGCTAAAGTTTGAGCTATGGCATATTCCATATAAGCAAAACTGGCCGCACCACTAGCAGCATTACCCACCCCAGTAATAATTTCACCTGAGTTTGGTACATCAACATCAATCACATTTAACTCATCAGGATTGGCCAAAGCTAGTGAACTATCAGTATTAGCTGTCAAATTTTTATAAGTTTTAGTGAGTAAATGCCGATTACCCACTACGACTAAATCACAGTTTTGGCTAACTTCTGAATCAGCCAAAGCCTTTAAAGTTACCTCTGCTCCAATACCGGCAGGATCTCCCAGTGTCAGTGCTAAACGTGGACGTTGATGAGTATTAGTCATAAGTCAGGGAATAGGGAACAGGGAACAGGGAACAGGAAAACTGTTAATTAAGCCACATCGCTACTTACCCAGTCCCGATTTCAATTAGCTGCTAAACTATTTTAGAATTATTTAGACAGGTCTAATCCTCAAGACAGTTGAAGACCTGGTTTACCTAAGTTACCAGACTAGCAAAAATGAGATTTGAGCGATCAAGTTAAGTTAAGCAGTCTCATAAACGGTAAACATCTACAAACCATTCAGTTCACAAAGGAGAAACACAGCAAATGGGCGGCGAAATCTTAAATGCAGCTATGCTATCTTTCGGCTTAATCTTCGTAGGTTGGGGTCTCGGCGCTTTATTGCTGAAAATTCAAGGCGCTGAAGAATAAGCAGGGGGCAGGGGGCAAGGAGCAGGGTGAGAAATATTAATTTCCCAGTCCCCAGTCCCCAGTCCCCAGTCCCCAGTCCCCAATCCCCAGCCTCCTTAAAAAAAATGTAAACTTTTATTTCTATAACTAAACTCTGTTAAGATTTTTATCATAAAACATTAAAATATATAACGACCCTCATGACATTATTAATTGTCGGTGCTACTGGCACATTAGGAAGACAAGTAGCTCGTCGTGCTATTGACGAGGGGTACAAAGTACGCTGCTTAGTTCGCAGTACCAAAAAAGCTGCATTTCTCAAAGAGTGGGGTGCAGAACTGGTGAAAGGCGACTTGTGCTATCCCGAAACCCTGGTAGGAGCATTAGAAGGTGTAAACGAAGTCATTGATGCTTCCACATCTCGCGCTACAGATTCATTAACAATTAAACAGGTAGATTGGGAAGGTAAGGTAGCATTAATTCAAGCTGCAAAAGCTGCGGGTGTAGAGCATTTTATCTTTTTCTCTATTCTTGATGCTGATAAATATCCCAATGTACCGCTAATGGAAATCAAGCGATGTACAGAATTATTTTTAGCTGAATCTGGCTTAAATTACACTATTTTAAGATTAGCTGGGTTTATGCAAGGCTTAATTGGTCAATATGGCATACCCATTTTGGAAAATCAGCCGGTGTGGGTGACAGGTTCATCTTCCCCGGTGGCTTATATGGATACTCAAGATATTGCTAAATTTGCGATTCGGGCATTGAGTGTACCAGAAACCCAAAAACAAACTTTCCCTGTGGTGGGTACTCGTGCTTGGAGTGCAGAAGAAATAATAAATATTTGTGAACGTTTATCAGGAAAAGATGCTAGAGTAACACGGATGCCTATTGGCTTGTTGCGTGGTGTTCAAAGCTTACTGCGGTTTTTCCAATGGGGATGGAATGTAGCTGATAGATTGGCTTTTTCCGAAGTTTTAGCCAGTGGTAAACCATTAAATGCGCCAATGGATGAAGTATATACAGTGTTTGGCTTGGAGCAACAACAGACAGCCACAGTAGAAACTTACTTGCAAGAGTATTTCAGCCGGATTATGAAAAAGCTGAAAGAGCTAGACTACGAGAAAACCAAGAGCAAAAAGAAAAAAGATAAAAAAACGCCTTTTAAACAGTCATCAAAAGCTAATAGTCAATAAAATCCCAGATGTTGATTACAATATCCCAAAATATGTAACCATTACTAAAGAAAAAGCATAGCCTACTTGGATATTTGAATGTGCCGAAAGCTGGCATTATCTACAACGACGTTAAACCGATAGCAACTAGAACCGCTATCGAACTCAAAGACCAGTTAACCGCAGCTGGTTGGGATGTGTGTGTGACAACAAGCATCGGTGGTATACTGGGCTACTCTAATCCTGATGGTCCTGTATGCCACACCCCAGTGGAAGCTCTCACACCTCCCGGTTTTGATTCCAGTATGGAGTTTGCAGTGGTATTAGGGGGAGATGGAACTGTTTTAGCAGCTTCCCGTCAAGTTGCCCCCTGTGGGATACCATTGTTAACTGTGAATACTGGTCACATGGGATTTTTGACAGAAGCTTATCTAAACCAACTTCCCCAAGCTATAGAACAGGTAATGGCAGGTGAGTATGAAGTCGAAGAACGAACCATGCTCAATGTCAAAGTGCTACGGGGGGAAACTGTCTTATGGGAAGCCTTATGTTTAAATGAAATGGTGTTGCATCGAGAACCATTAACTTCGATGTGCCACTTTGAAATTCAAATTGGTCATCATGCAACAGTGGATATTGCAGCCGATGGTGTAATTATTTCTACTCCAACTGGTTCAACTGCTTATTCATTAAGTGCTGGTGGACCTGTGATTATTCCCGGTGTACCTGTGTTGCAGCTAGTACCAATTTGTCCCCATTCTTTGGCCTCTAGGGCTTTAGTATTTCCCAACAATGAACCTGTGAACATCTATCCAGTCAATGTACCCCGGATGGTGATGGTGGTAGATGGTAATGGTGGGTGTTATGTGATGTCAGAGGATCGGGTATATTTGGAGCGATCGCAACATAAGGCTAGGTTTATTCGCTTACAATCACCAGAGTTTTTCCGCGTTTTACGGGAAAAATTAGGCTGGGGACTACCGCATATTGCTAAACCCAATTCTGTAGAATTGCCATAATTATCAGTAGTCAGTAGTCAGTTGTCAGTTGTCAATACAGGTTTTCTTCGAGAATTGGTAGTTAAGCAATTGTATTGGGTTGTATTGGGAATGAGTAATTAAAATTGCATCTTGGGACAGTCGAGGTTTGATCATGGAACGTGCTAAAACATCTACAATATCATTTGTATCAATTGTATCAATTACCAAATAATTACCAATTACCCATTACCAATTACCAATTTATATGACCTTTTCTCACAGTGCCTGCGTTCTGGTGATTGAACCCGATGATAGTTTAGCTAATCAATTAGCTTTTGATTTGCAAGAAGCCGGTTATGATACTGTTGTGGCTCATGATGCGGCTAGTGGTTTGCAAAAAAGCCGCGAAATGCAACCTGCTTTAATTGTTGTAGATCGGATGCTGACAGGAGAATCTGGACTTTCTTTGTGCAAAAATCTCCGCAGCAGTGGCCATCGTTCCCCTGTTTTAATTTTAATGGCCAGAGATACAGTTGATGATCGTGTCGCTTGTCTGGAAGCTGGTGCTGATGATTATATTCTTAAACCCTATCGCTCAGAAGATTTTCTCAAGCTGATTCGTCTATATCTCAAACCTGATGTCGATACCAGTGAACAGTTGCGTTTTGGAGATTTGGTGCTAGATATTGGCATCCGTCGCGCTGTCTATAATGGTATAGCTATCGACTTAACTATGAAAGAATTTGAACTATTAAAGTTTTTTATGGAGCATCCCCGTGAAGTATTAACCCGTGAGCAAATATTGGAGAATGTCTGGGGTTATGATTTTATGGGTGAGTCAAATGTGATTGAAGTATACATTCGCTACTTGCGGTTGAAAATTGAAGAGGAAGGGCAAAAACGCTTAATTCAAACGGTGCGGGGTGTAGGATATGTTTTAAGAGAATCTTAAAAATTCTGTAGCAGGAGTCAAGAGTCGTAGGGGCGAAGCATTCGGGCAACCAATTATCAATTTTATGAACAGGCTATTTTCCTGTAAGGGCGTTCGCGAAGCGTGCTGGAAGCATCAGCATTCGGGCAACCAATTATCAATTTTAGCAACAGGCTATTTTCCGAATGCTTCGCCCCTACTTCGCCCGTACTTCGCCCGTACTTCGCCCGTACAGGAGTCAGCAGTAAAACCCTATTGTAGTAGGATTTTCATGATAAATTGATGTCCTAACTACTCTGTCTACGGAAGCACAGGAAAAAAATACCAACAATGCAACCAACCTAATATTTCTTTATGCTAATATTCCCAATACATTCAAATCTTGGATTTTGCCGGAATTTTATTTATTGATTTTTGTTTAGTTAAATATAGTTGACAATTTTTTAATTTTATACTGTAGTCATGGTTAATCATCCTAGAGGAACTCTCTGAGCGTGTTAGCTTTTTTTCTGCCTTGTTGTTTTTACCAGAATCAATAGTTATTAGGGATGTAGAATGAAAAGATTAACTTTTTATATAGTTGTGTTACATAGTTTATTTTTAGGTATGGGAACTGCTTGCGCCCAGTCATTAGAGACAAAGGCAAAGGAAAATCTGGCAACTTCAGATCAAATAACTTTACCAGCATCGCAACTATGGGTAATTAATCAAAATAAACAGGTACAAAAACAACCGTTTATGTGGGTGGTAGAAGATCCAAAAAAAGCCAGACAACAACCATTTTTACAACTTGCGAAAAATGCCAATAAACCAACTAAAAAACCTGGAGATATCACTAAACCATATAAAAATGAGAATTTAGAAGAATTTGATGATGTTGTCAAAGACACTCAAAAATTAGAGGGTATATTTACTCTTTATCACCAAAAAGAAAATAATAAAATATATTTAGAAATTAAACCAGAACAACTAAATAAAAACTTCTTAGCTACAGCTACTTTGGAATCTGGTATTGGTGAAAAAGGTATTTATAGTGGTTTACCGTTGCAAGATTTTCTATTTTATTTCCAACGCATAGATAATACTTTGCAATTTGTGGTGCGGAATGTGAATTTTCGGACTCGTGAAGGAGATCCACAAGCTCGTTCTTTGCGGCGTTCTTTTAGTGATTCTGTTCTCTATAATTTGCCGATTAAAAGTATTCATCCCCAACGGAAAACAATACTCATTGATTTAGGTGATTTACTCTTAACAGATTTAGCAGGATTATCTGCGAGTTTGGAATTATCAGCAAGTCCAGAACAAGCCTATTTTGGTAATGCCAAAGTTTTTCCCCATAATCTAGAAGTGCAATCAATTTTAAATTTTACAGGCGCTGGCGGAAATCTGAGTGTACTGGCTGATAGTCGTGGCTTTACTCTCAAACTGCACTACAGTATTTCTCAACTGCCTAATAATAATTATCAACCACGTTTAGCAGATGAGCGTGTGGGATATTTTATCACTGCATATCAAGATTTATCTAGGGATGATCGTGATGATAATTTTGTCCGTTATATTAATCGCTGGAATTTAGAAAAACAAGACCCCAAAGCGGAAATTTCTCCCCCAAAAAAACCGATAGTTTTCTGGATTGATAACGCTGTTCCTTTGGAATATCGTGATGCGATTAGAGCAGGGGTATTAATGTGGAATCAAGCTTTTTTGCAGGCGGGTTTTAAGGATGCGATTGAAGTTAAACAAATGCCAGATAATGCTACCTGGGATGCGGCTGATATTAGGTATAATACAATTCGCTGGATTAATACGGTAGATGGCTATTTTGCCCTTGGTCCCTCCCGTGTTAATCCTTTGACGGCAGAAATTTTGGATGCTGATATTCTGGTAGATGCTAGTTTTGTGAGGGCTTTAAAAAATGAATATCGGCAAATTATTTTACCCAAGCAAACACAAAAACAAACACAAACGCCAACTACTTTATCTACATTGATGCAAAATCGCCTTCTTTGTGGTAACAATGATCAAAAAAATAAAGGGTTAATTGGCAATTTATCTAAACTAGCGGGAGAGTATGATTTATGCTATGGGATAGAATCTACTAATCAATTTGCTTTTGGTGCTTTGGCTATGTCACTATTAGCAAATACTGTTCCTAGTCGGGATCAGATGCAAGATTATATTCATCAATATTTACGTTTAATTATTGCCCATGAAGTAGGCCATACTTTAGGTTTGCGGCATAATTTTCGCGGTAGCAATCTTTTACCTCCAGAGGAGATGAATAATCGAGAAATTACTAGCACTAAGGGTTTAACTGCTTCAGTGATGGATTATATTCCTCCTAATATTGCCCCTCGTGGTACAGTTCAGGGGGATTATTTTCCTGATAAAGTGGGAAGTTATGATATTTGGGCAATACAGTATGGTTATACTCCTTCTGGGGCAAAAAGTACCATTGCAGAAAAATCATTTTTGGCAGAAATAGCGAAATTATCAGAAAACCCAGAGTTGAGTTATTCTCCTGATGAAGATACATCGGAAATTGATCCTACATCTGCACCTTGGGATAATAGCGGTAATGTGCTAGTTTATTCTCGCTGGCAGTTGGATAATTCCCGTGTGATGTGGGATCGTTTAAATCAGGGTTATTTAATGTATGGTGATAGTTACAGCGATTTAACTGATCAGTTTAGTACCATTTTTGGTAATTATTTACAGCAGTTAAGTTACACTATTAAATACATTGGTGGTCAGTCTTTTTACAGAGTTAATCCGGTTGATAATAAAGGCAGATTACCATTTGTGGCGGTTCCTGTGGAAAAACAAAGACAGGCATTAGCAACTTTGCAAGAGTATGTTTTTGATGAAGAGGCGCTGAAATTTTCACCGAAACTACTGAATAAATTAGTACCTTCTCGTTGGTATCACTGGGGAAGTACACCTGTCACGGGGCGTTTAGATTTCCCGGTTCATGATTTGGTGTTGTTTGTACAGAGTGCGGTTTTGAGTGATTTACTTTCAAGCGATCGCCTGACTCGCATTAAGGATATCGAACTTAAAAGCAAACCCGGTGAAGCACTGACTTTACCTGAAGTATTTAATACTTTGCAAATGGGAATTTGGACGGAGGTTTTACAACCAAAAGGAAAATTAGAAATTTCTAGTTTACGACGGGGTTTACAACGGCAGTATGTCAACTTTTTAACAGCGATGGTATTAAGGAAAGTAGATGTACCAGAAGACGCTCGCACTTTAGCATGGTATAAGCTCAAACAATTAGATCACCAACTCAAACGGGTGAGGTCTAATGATGAGTATACAAAAGCGCATTTACTGGAAACCCGCGATCGCATTGAAAAAGCTTTAAATGCTCCATTGCAGGGGAACTAGGGGACTGGGGACACTTCGACAAGCTCAGTGCATCCCTGGGGACTGGGGACAGAAAGAAGTTTAGCAATAACCAATTACCCATTACCAATTACCCATTACCAATTACCTATCACCAGCCTAAACAAATAATATATTTATTTAAACAGACATGATTTCACCCATTAATTTATTTGAGTATGAAGAGTTAGCAAAAACCCATCTACCCAAAATGGCGTTTGATTATTACAGTAGTGGTGCATGGGATGAAATTACTTTAAAAGATAATCGCGCTGCTTTTACACGGGTGAAACTGCGTCCTAAAATGCTCGTTGATGTCGGTGAAATTAACTTGACAACTGAAGTTTTAGGTGCATCGTTGCAGTTACCTCTGATGATTGCACCTATGGCTTTTCAGTGTTTAGCCCATCCAGATGGGGAAATTGCTACAGCAAAAGCCGCAGTTTCCGCAAGTGTGGTTATGGTGCTGAGTACCTTATCTACTAAGAGTTTAGAAGATGTGGCAATGGTTGATGATGGTTTGCGCTGGTTTCAACTTTACATTCACAAAGATCGGGGTTTAACTCGTGCTTTGGTAGAAAGAGCTTATGCAGCAGGTTACAAGGCACTTTGTTTAACTGTGGATGCGCCAGTGTTGGGAAAAAGAGAGCGAGATCAACGCAATGAATTTACCTTACCCCCTGGTTTACATCCTGCTAATTTAACCAAAATGTCAGGTTTAGACATTCCCCAAGAAAAAGGCGAGTCTGGTTTATTAACTTATTTTGCCCAGCAGATTAATCCGGCTTTGACTTGGAAGGATTTAGAATGGTTAAAATCTTTAAGTCCTTTACCGTTAGTTTTGAAAGGAATTTTACGGGGTGATGATGCGGTGAGGGCAGTGGAATATGGCGCACAGGGGATTGTGGTTTCTAATCATGGTGGTAGACAATTAGATGGGGCGATCGCTTCCTTGGATGCTTTACCGGAAATAGTCGCCGCAGTGGATGGTAAAGCGGAAGTCTTGTTAGATGGGGGTATTCGTCGGGGTACTGATATTCTTAAAGCTTTAGCGTTAGGGGCGAAAGCGGTTTTGATCGGTCGTCCGGTATTATGGGGATTAGCGGTATCTGGAGAAACGGGAGTAGCTGATATTATCAACCTACTCAAAGAGGAACTAACTACAGCAATGGCTCTCAGTGGTTGTGCTAGACTAGAGGATATAGATTCTAGTTTGGTGATTTGTCGTTAGTGGTTGTGGAAAAAAAAGGGCAAAAAAATTTTTTTTCCAAACCCTTGCCAAATTAGAAGAATAGGTTATAATAGAAAAGTTGCTACCAAGGGCGAGTGGCGAAACTGGTAGACGCACCACACTCAAAATGTGGCGACCTTGCGGTCATAGGAGTTCGATTCTCCTCTTGCCCATTGCTTACTAGATAAGGGTTTTAGGGTTTTTGGGTTAGAAAATTCAAGTCTTAACTTTGATACTTTCTACCAATTTTCTACCAAATCTGTCAAGCACTATTTTTTAGATCAAAAAAAATAATCACTAACATAGTTATACCAGATAATTGAAACCTTTACTGTGTATAAATTGTAGGTATTTTGGCTAGAAGCTAGGATAACTACCTGATCAGTGTATATCAAGGTATTATAGAAAATACATGATGCGGTTAATTTTAATAGGAATTTTGATTTTATTAACAGCTTGTAGTAGTATTGCATTGCAACCGACTTATGAATTAGTTGAAAAAGCCATTGCTATTCAACTAGAAAAAACTCAAAAGCAACTTACACAAAAGCTAGATTTAGACTTTCAAAAATTTGAGATTAAGCAAGTAGTAATTACGCAAGAAGAACCTTTAACCATTGAATATTTACCAGCTTATCATGTCCAGGGAACTTATGATTTAACTGTTAAATTACCCAAAAAACAAATCACTCAACCACAAAAACCTTTTGATATTTATTTACAAATTCAACGAGAAGGTAAAAGTTGGCGTTTGCTACTTCCTGAAAAAACTAATAACGATAAACCATCAATTTGGCATAGTTATCAATTGATGATTGATGATTGACAATTGATAATTTCTCGTTCGTAGTCTGAGACTGGGAACGAGATAAAAAGAGAGAGATAAAATTCTGACTCCTTGAACTCCTGACTCCTGACTTTTTAATAATTCTAATTTTGATAAACTCTACCTTTCCAAGCACCTCCTTTTCCTTGCCAATGTCGGTTAGCAGAATCTAATGTCATTAAAGTATATAAAAAGGCAATGATAGGTAAACAAAAAGCTAACCAAAGAGGACATTTATAAAAGGCGATTATGGGAAAATATGCGAATGTCATTAATAGCGATATGAGTAGACCTGTAATGATTATTAGCAGATTACCCATAATTAAACCTAAGATAATTCCTAAAATTGGCAGCATATAAACTATAAACATTCCTAAGACACTTCCCACTAACAACAAAGGAGAATAATTTAGTTGTGTGTAGGCGCTACGGGCTACCATATTCCAAATAGTTTCTAGGGAATCATAAGGACGCAAACTATAAGTTAAAGCATCTAATCCCACCCAAATTTTACCTTGATGAGATTTCACGACTTTGGCTAAAGAACAATCATCAATTAATGCTTGACGAATTATTTGTAGTCCGCCTATTTTTTCTAGGGTTTCTCGACGAATTAAAATACAACCACCAGCAGCAGCAGCAATAGATTTTTTCGGGTTATTTACCCAACGAAAAGGGTAAAGTTTTTGAAAGAAAAAGACAAAGGCAGGTATTAATAATTGTTCCCAAAAACTTTGACAGCGCAGTTTTACCATGAGAGATACTAAGTCTAAATTCTCTGTTTCTGCTTTGGCAACTAATCGCCGTAAATTACTAATATCATGTTCTATATCTGCATCTGTTAGTAATAAATAGTCAGGTAGTTGTAAGGACGTTTCATGAAACGTCTCTACAGCAACTTTTACACCTTGTTCCATTGCCCAAAGTTTACCACTCCAACCATGAGGTAAATCTGCACTATAAATAATATGTAATTGTTCGAGTTTATCAACTGCGTAAGCTACTCCTTGGGCAAAATTGGCTGTACCATCGGTACTTTGATCATCTACTAAAAATACATGAAAATTACCAGGATAGTCTTGTAAAAGGAGCGATCGCAAACTTACAGGAATTACATCAGCTTCATTCCTCGCTGGAACTACTACACACACTGTAGGTAAAGATTGTAATTTATTTGCTGTGGTTTTTAACTGTTGATCTACCCGCCAAAACTGCCCCCAAAACAACAGTAAAAATAACCAAATTGCTAAAGATAAAACCATCAAACCCGCTAAAATTTCTACCATAACTTCTACCATAACTGCTGAGGTCAGGATTTTATGCAAACACAAGACAGGGTAAAAGTCAAGGAAATTACAGAAGCGATCGCCGCTAGTCAAAAACATCTGCTGTCAATTCAAAAACCCGATGGTTATTGGTGGGCGGAATTAGAATCAAATGTTACCATCACTGCGGAAACTGTACTGTTACATAAAATTTGGGGAACAGATAAAACTCGACCTTTGCATAAGGTTGAAAACTATTTGCGATCGCAACAAAAAGAGCATGGAGGATGGGAACTATTTTATGGTGATGGGGGAGAACTCAGTACCACTGTAGAAGCTTACATGGCTTTGCGGTTGTTAGGTGTACCTGCAACAGATCCCGCACTCATCAAAGCAAAGTCTTTAATTTTGCAAAAAGGTGGAATTAGCAAAACCCGCATTTTTACTAAATTACATTTAGCATTAATAGGTTGTTATAATTGGCGTGGACTGCCGTCATTACCACCTTGGGTAATGCTATTACCTGAAAATTTTCCCTTCAATATTTATGAGCTTTCAAGCTGGGCGCGTTCTAGTACCGTGCCATTATTAATAGTCTTTGATCAGAAACCTGTCTTTGAAATTGACAACCCCATCAACCTAGATGAATTATATACCGAAGGTGTGAATAATGTCAAATGGGAATTACCAAAAAATAATGATTGGTCGGATATATTTACCATTTTGGATGACGGGTTTAAATTAGCAGAAAGTTTAAATTTTGTACCTTTTCGAGAAGAAGGAATCAAAGCTGCTGAAAAATGGATTTTAGAACGTCAAGAAGCTACAGGAGACTGGGGGGGAATTATTCCCGCCATGTTAAATTCTCTGTTAGCTTTAAAATGTCTAGATTACGACGCTAACAATCCGATTATTTACCGGGGTTTAAAAGCAGTTGATAATTTCGCCATGGAAACAGAAAATAATTACTGCATTCAACCTTGTGTTTCTCCCGTATGGGATACAGCCTGGGCAATTCGCGCCTTAATTGATTCAGGTTTTGAGGCAGATCATCCAGTAATAGTAAAAGCTGGAGAATGGTTAATAGACAAACAAATACTTGATTATGGTGATTGGTTTGTCAAAAATAAACAAGGAAAACCCGGTGCTTGGGCGTTTGAATTTGATAACCGCTTTTATCCCGATGTGGATGATTCTGCTGTAGTTGTCATGGCTTTGCATCAGGCAAAATTACCCAATGAAAACCTCAAAAAACAAGCTATAAAAAGAGCTTTAAATTGGATAGAATCAATGCAATGTCAACCGGGAGGATGGGCAGCTTTTGATATTGATAATCATCAAGAATGGCTAAATTCTATTCCCTATGGTGACTTGAAAGCTATGATAGATCCAAATACTGCCGATGTCACCGCTAGAGTAATAGAAATGTTGGGCGTTGGTAACTTATCAATTCCGGCAGATAAGTTAGAAAAGGCGTTGAATTATCTTCTCAATGAACAAGAAACAGAAGGTTGTTGGTTTGGACGTTGGGGAGTAAATTATATTTATGGAACAAGTGGAGTTTTATCAGCATTAGCATTAATAAACCCCCAAAAATATCGCAGTGAAATAGAACGAGGTGCAGCTTGGTTAGTGAAAGTGCAAAACGCTGATGGTGGTTGGGGTGAAACTTGTTTTAGTTACAATGATCCGAGTTTAAAAGGTCAGGGAGACAGTACCGCATCTCAAACAGCTTGGGCGATAATTGGATTAATTGCAGCAAGTGAAGCAACGGGAAAATTTGATTTTCAGAGTCTTGAAAAAGGGGTTAATTATTTGTTAGAAACTCAAAGTTCAGATGGTACTTGGGATGAATATTACTTTACAGGCACAGGTTTTCCTTGTCATTTTTATCTCAAGTATCACCTTTATCAACAGTATTTTCCCTTAATTGCTTTGGGAAGATACAGCAGAATTTAGTAGTCAGGAAAAAGCACTGCGTTGAAGAGTAAAAATTGCTTGCTGTATAAGTTAGATCCTGTACTTGATTGATCTGCAATTTGCTGTATCACTGAATTAATAGGTGTATTGACACTCTGTTAACCTAAGCATGAGAGTCACCCCTCATGCTCGGCTTCAAAACCGTGGGTGATGTTTTCAGATCACATGGCTTCTTTCTAAGTTAACCTTAACTAAGTACAAATGTGTTTATATTTAGCCTTTTGTAACTCGATTTTCAAATTCTTTGCAAGTATTTTCGACTATAGCAAGAGCAGATGGATAAATACTATTATGCTCTTCTTTCAGCCAGGCTAAAAGTCTAGCAAGCTGGGCGTTCCGTAAATCTAAGTCTGTCTGAAAAATTATTGATGTTGCCATTGCTTGAGCATATTGAGGTGGATGACCTTGCTGGACTAAAGCATCAATCAGAGCGGCTAAGGCTTGCTGTGACACAGAAGCAGAAGTATTTTCTATAGACATAATTTAGGGAGAAATAATTGAATTTGACTAATTATAATAATAGATTTCACCTAATATTGCCATTCCTATTGTTCAGTAATTTTAAATTACTCAGTACCTAGGGTTTGCTGAAAAAGTCTTGTCGTGGAGACAGGGAACAGTTTCAAGAGTTCGATGGGAGCGATTTTTCCTTTGTGTACAATAGGACTTACGCAAGATGTGACTGAAAACCTTATTCTTGCGTAGGGGTAATTCATGTAGCTTGCTTCCCGAAGGATATTACCCCTACTTTCGTTCCCTTTTGCGTAAGTCCTGTATAAGTTGAAATCTCAGTATATATTCACTATTAAGCTTTTAGCCGTAAATCAATGCTTTTTAAATTGATTAGTCTGAATTGATTATACTTAAATAATTTTTGCTCACGAAACTGCAACCCATACAGAACAAGGTGAATAGAATAAATACTTAAACCTAATGTCTTTTTATTATACAAACTTTTGGCTATTTACAGATCACAGATACTGGTATGTGTAGATTAAGGTAAGTTACAAAAAATCTATTTTACTCCTAATATATTTACTTTTGTAACATTGTTGTTAACACAAGTTATAATTAGAACATTTTTTTTATCATAAAATTTACGTAAATATTTGTGATCAATGTCATTTAAGAGTAAAAATCATTACTTAAAGGCAATTCCACGTAAGGACAAAAACATAATTTCCTTAGCCATAAATTTCTTGATTTTTAGTTTTTTAGCCAGGTTGGCATTAAAAATTGTCATTGTCACAGTCAAGAAGGATCAGGGAAGAGACTCAAGAGAAAGGTTTTGGGTAAATTTAATTTTTGTTACAATCCGTTACATATTGAGTTATAACTTAGTAATAATGACTGACTTTATTCTCTACTACTGATTTTTTTGCCAGGCTATTTACAAATAGTAAAACTAGTGATATTAGTATAAAGAGTTCAAGCGAGTGTATAACTTACTATCTTGTGAATGTTACATGACTCCAGTAAGCTAGGTTAACATCAGAAAATTCTGGGACTAAACAAACTGGAATTTCCTAGTGAGACTAACTATATAGTGGTTTAACCACATACATAAAGTTGTCTCCATATAACCTAGTAAATAAAAGATCGACCTTTATAAACCTTACTGTAGTCATATTTACAATGAAACTATTACAAGATATAAGTAGATACTCAAATCAACAACAATGAATTAAGGTGCAAAACAATGGCAGTTGAAAAAACTAATTCTTCCTCCAGCTTGGCAGAAGTTATTGATAGAATCCTAGACAAAGGTATCGTTGTAGATGCTTGGGTTCGTGTTTCCTTGGTTGGTATTGAATTACTAGCAGTAGAAGCTAGAATCGTAATCGCATCTGTAGAAACCTACCTGAAATATGCAGAAGCTGTAGGTTTGACTCAGTCTGCTGCGGTACCTGCTTAATTTTGAAGTAGATATGCAATGAGTAGAATAATTATCCAATTAAAGGTAATTATTCTGCTAAACTTGGTTTGGCAATGCCAAAAAATAAACAACAATAAAAAATTAAGGTGCAAAACAATGGCAGTTGAAAAAACTAATTCTTCCTCCAGCTTGGCAGAAGTTATTGATAGAATCCTAGACAAAGGTATCGTTGTAGATGCTTGGGTTCGTGTTTCCTTGGTTGGTATTGAATTACTAGCAGTAGAAGCTAGAATCGTAATCGCATCTGTAGAAACCTACCTGAAATATGCAGAAGCTGTAGGTTTGACTCAGTCTGCTGCGGTACCTGCTTAATTTTGAAGTAGATGTCCGAGATTAAGAATTTAATTAGGATTAAATTCTAGTACCATCATTGCTTTTTTAATGACTTTGATATGCGGAAATATAGTTTTCATGAAAGCATATCTATTAAAAAAGCAGAAACACCTGCAACTACATTCACTGAGTAAAAAACTCCGGTGAATGTAGTTGATACCAGCTTCTAATTTCTAGGAGAACTTCATGGCGGCTTTAATGGAAAGAATCCGGCAGGAGAATAACTCAATATTTGAGGAAGTAAATTTATTCCTGTCTGAGACAAAAAGCAAGCGGTTTACTCAAGCAAAAAAACAAGCGGAAGAACTGCATCAATTCCAGCAGCAACTCAAGCAAACAACTGATGAGTTTTTGACAAATGCTGCTAAAGAACGCATTGCTCAAACTAACCAGCAAGCAAAAGAGTTGGACGAGTTCTATCAGCAACTCAAGCAAACAACCGATGAATTTTTGGCAAATGCTGCCCAAAAACGCATTGCTCAAACTAACCAGCAAGCAAAAGAGTTGGACGAGTTCTATCAGCAACTCAAGCAAGCAACCGATGAGTTTTTAGCAAATGCTGCTAAAGAGCGTATCGCTAAAGCTGAGGCACAAGCGAAAGAGTTGAGTGAGTTCCATCAGCAACTTGAGCAAACAACCGATGAATTTTTAGCAAATACGGCTAAAGAACGTATTGCTAAAGCTGAGGCACAAGCGAAAGAGTTGAGTGAGTTCCATCAGCAACTTGAGCAAACAACCGATGAATTTTTAGCAAATACGGCTAAAGAACGTATTGCTAAAGCTAATGAACAAAAGCAGAATCTGCGTCAATTCCGTCAGGATTTATTTGCGAGTGTTATTGGCAATTACCGTCGCAATTAATACTCACAATCCTGCTGACTGTTAGATAATTGGGCTATATAGTAATTCCCCCTAATCCAATAGTTGTAAAACTGTGAAGATCAGGGGGTGAATAATAAAAATCAACAATGAGTTTTGGCGTTCAACAATGATAGTCTCAGTTTATACCTGTTTCAAGCTAGAAACAACAGCTATTTGAAAAATAACTTGACTACAGTTATATAACTAAGCTCTCTGCTGGAAACTATATAGATTAAGTATAGCACATTCCAATTAGAAAAGATAGCAATCTTTTTCCCTTTTTTCCAAGTTATTTTCCAACTATCGTGAATTTATGACTATCATGAATATGAATCAGAAAAGAGCAGTTCTTCGTGTTCGCCCAGGGCAGTTTGTGGTGACACCTGCTATTGAAAAAGTAGCATCTCGGGCTTTACTTTATCTCAAGTCAGGGTTTCCCATTCACTTACGGGGTCCAGCTGGAACAGGTAAAACTACCTTAGCTCTGCATTTGGCTCATTGTTTAGACAGGCCAGTCATGTTATTGTTTGGAGATGACGAATTTAAGAGTTCAGATCTGATTGGTAGTGAATCGGGATACACTCACAAAAAGTTACTCGATAATTATATTCACAGTGTTGTAAAAATTGAAGACGAATTCAGACAGAATTGGGTAGATTCTCGACTAACTTTAGCTTGTCGGGAAGGATTTACGTTGGTATATGATGAATTTAATCGTTCACGTCCTGAAGTTAATAACGTATTGCTTTCAGCCTTAGAAGAAAAAATTCTCAGTCTTCCCCCTAGCAGTAATCAACCAGAATATTTAAATGTTAATCCCCAGTTTCGGGTAATTTTTACCTCTAATCCAGAAGAGTATTGCGGCGTTCACTCTACACAAGATGCTTTAATGGATAGATTGGTAACTATTAATATGCCAGAACCAGACGAGTTAACTCAAACTGAGATATTAATTCAAAAAACAAATCTAGATAGAGAATCTGCTTATTTTATCGTGCATTTAGTTAAATCATTTCGTCAGGCTACAGGGGCTGAAAAAACTTCCGGCTTGCGGTCTTGTTTAATGATTGGTAAAGTTTGTGCAGATAACGGTATTGTAGCAACACCAGAAAATGCGGACTTTCGGGATATTGCTATGGATATTTTATTCAACCGCACAAATTTATCTATCAGCGAGTGTACATCTATTTTGGCGGATTTGCTGAATCAAGCTTCTACAAGCGTAGCCCAGGCTTTAGAGATGATGAATGTTGATGAGGAGTTTCATAACGGTTATTCTCTAAAGGAAGTTTCCCAGCCTCAGACTGATTTAGAAACTTTAGAAAATATAGTTCCTTTTGAGAAGGAAGTTTATTATTACCTAACTGAGCATAAAAGTGAAGGAATAAATGGACTGCAAAAAGCTTTGAATCTAGACAAGAATGTAATATTCAATGCTCTTCATTCTTTAAAGCAAAAGTCTTTGGTTAACAAAGTTAATGGTCTTTATACTATTCAAGAGTTGAATCACTCGTGACTTCTACCCCAATATTGCCAACACGTCAAACAAACCCAAGTCGAACTATTACCACATCTACCCAAGGTTCGACTTTGGCGGACATTCTCGAAAGAGTTTTAGATAAAGGTATTGTCATTGCAGGTGATATATCTGTATCTATTGCTTCTACCGAACTTCTACATATTCGTATTCGCTTGTTAATTTCCTCCGTTGATAAAGCTAAAGAGATGGGTATCAATTGGTGGGAAAATGACCCTTATCTCAGCAGTAAGGCGCAAAGTCTGGTTGAAGAAAACCAACTACTCCAACAGCGCCTAGAAAGCTTAGAAGCGCAAATGAACGTAATGAAATCAGCAATAGAAGAAGGGCAACTAACCTTAGCTAATACGGAAGCTAGTTTTGAGGAAGAGAACCAAGAAGTGATCCCATTATCCATAGATAGCAACATACAAGAAGAAGAGGAATCTGTCATAGAAGAGGAGCAATTTACTTTAGCTAATACGGAAAATATTTCTGGGGAAATAGACCAAGAAAGTATACCATTGTTATCCATAGATCCCCCCGTTGATGTCTAATTGCAATTTAGGAGTTATCCAAATTTAGATTAATCAAAACTGGAACTCCTGAAATTTTAATCATTGTGAAAAGAACTTAGTGGAAAAAACTTAAAGTTTTAGATGACATCATGGAAATGGTTGACACTCCAATTAATAATTCTCAAGATTTACTAACTACTGGTTCTAAATCCAAGAATGAAGCGGGTTTAGCTCCTTTATTGTTGACGTTACTAGAATTGGTGCGTCAACTGATGGAAGCTCAAGTAATTCGGCGGATGGAACGAGAATGCTTGAGCGAATTAGAGTTGGAGCGAGCAGCAGAAAGTTTACAAAAGTTGGAAGAGCAAATTTTACATTTGTGTGAAATATTTGAAATTAATCCAGAGGAGTTAAATGTAAATTTAGGAGATTTTGGTACTCTTTTGCCTCATCCAGGCTCTTATTATCCAGGGGAACCTAGCAACAATCCTTCTATATTGGAATTACTGGATCGCCTGTTAAATACGGGAATTGTTGTAGAGGGTGAAGTAGATATAGGTATAGCTCAGTTGGATCTGATTCATGCTAAATTGCAGTTAGTTCTGACCTCTAAACCAATTGGGTCAATTAAATCAGAAGCGACATATCCTTCGTAAAATAAAGTTTAAGTTTAAATACATTTTAATTAATTTGCAGATTATGAATTTTGGTCTTTATTTGTACGGTATTTTCCCTGAATCAATTTCTAATTCTCTGGAACTTAAAGGATTGGATGGACAAACTGTTCAGAGTCAAGTAGTTGATGGATTTACTTTTTTATATTCAGAAGCTTGTCAAGAAAAATATTTAGCTTCTCGCCGAAATTTATTGGCTCATGAAAGAGTGTTAGAAGAAGCAATGAAGGCGGGATTTCATACGCTTCTACCTTTGCGCTTTGGATTAGTTGTTAAAGATTGGGAAGAAATTAATAGACAACTGATCCAACTATATAAGCAGCAGTTAGAAGAATTATTTAGCAAGTTAGCAGGACAAAGAGAAGTAAGTATTAAGATCCTTTGGAATACTAAGTCTGAAGTCCAAGCAATGATGGAATCTAATCCAGATTTAAAACAGCAGCGGGACAAGATGGAGGGTAAAAACTTAAGCATGGAAGAGATTATTGGTATTGGGCAGTTAATTGAAAGTAATTTGCAGGCTCGTAAGGAAGCTGTAATTCAAGCTTTCTTGGAGGAATTAAATCCTTTAGCAACAGAGGTGATTGAAAGTGAACCGATGAATGAAGAAATGATATACAATGCCGCATTTCTCATTCCTTGGGAAAGCGAATCTGTATTTAGCGAGCGCGTGGAAACTATTGATCAGAAATTTGGCGATCGCCTACGTATTCGTTACAATAATTTTACTGCGCCCTATACATTCGCGCAGCTTGTTTCTGAGTAGTATACCTAATTTCTTGCAGCCCCAAGCTGTGATGTTAAAAAGTTGGTTTTTGCTGAAGATAACTTAAAAACTCAATAGGATTTATCAATATGTTAATGAAAATTTTACTAGCTCCCATAACTGGACCAATTGGTGGAGTTGTCTGGATTGCAGAGAAAATCCAAGAGCGTACAAATACAGAGTTTGATGCTCAAGAAAATTTACATAAACGATTATTAAGTTTACAGCTTGCCTTCGATCTCGGTGAACTTGGTGAAGAAGAATTTGAGGCTCAAGAAGAGGAAATTCTTTTAAAAATTCAAGCATTGGAAGAGGAAGCCAACAGAGATGCTGAAGCTGAAGAATTACAGCTTGTCTAAATTATCAGTACAATCCTGGCGGTGTCTAGATTGCATAGATTATTGTTTACCTGCTATAATCTCTGAAATCTTGAAACCATTTACTGGTAATGACAACGTCTGCACACAAAGTAGTGCTTCCTAGCAAAAACTTATCTGGTAATTATCTTGAGGATAAGAGTAGAAAACCCGCTCATGCGGGTTAAAGTTTAAACAAAAATTAATATTCAATCTCAAAAGTGTGGTAATTATGCGGTTCACTAGTTTCCTTTTTCTGAGATATATTTTGAACAGTTGTTGAGTGAGGTTGACGTAATCTATGAATGGTTTTTTCCGTTTCTTCGATCTGATGATTTAGAACGTCTAACCTTTGTTGGAGTACAAACATTCTTTCTTTAATTCCATATAACTCTCGTTGGATACGTTGCTTTTCAGTCACCATTTTATAAAGCTCTAATTGACTTGAAGCATCTGATTTATTTCTAGGCATCGTACTAACTTTAGCCCTAATCAAACCGCGGTTGCGAATATTTTTCATGAAAAGTACCTAAATATTTTCAACATTATAACTAGTTTTATTCAATTGTAAACGCCTAAATACTCAAATAATAGATTTTTTTTATAAATTCAGAAAATATCAAGTTGTAGTTTTAATGATTATAAAAAATTTGTCAGTCATTGGTTGTATGTCTCTATGGAAAAAAGATGGAATTAGAAAACTTCTACACTTATGCTTTTTTAGAAACTCCTAGCTTTCCCCTAACCTTGCCCCAAGGAATTGCTAGTCAAGTAGTTTTGATTAATGGTACTCAACTTTCTGCTATTGTCGAGCCTGGAATATCTTTAGAATCGTGCCAAAAAAATGATGCTGAAATTATCCAGATGGCTTTATGTCATGATCGAGTTATTTGTGAAATTTTTGAGCAAATTACAATTTTACCATTGAGATTTGGCACTTGTTTTAAGTCTCAAACAAAACTACTTAACTATCTAGAATTGCATAGCCAAGAATATCGCAAACAGCTAGAAAAAATCAAAGGTAAAGTCGAATTTTGTTTAAAACTAATTCCTCATTCCTTACCTGAAACAGAAACATTTACGGAAAAGGGGAGGAATTACTTTTTAGCTAAAAAGCAACAATATCAAAATAGACAAAACTTTACTATTGCTCAAGATACAGAAAAACAAAACTTAATTGATGTCATCAGAAATGTACATCAATTGCCAATAGTTATTCAAGACAAGCAAGAAGAAGTAAGAATTTACATTTTGGTTGGCTCTCAAGATAAAATTTTAATTTTAGAACAATTTTTAAGTTGGCAAAAAGCTTGCCCACGCTGGGATTTATCATTGGGAGATGTTCTTCCACCTTACCATTTTATTTAATGCTTATTAACTATTATTTGATTGATTTTGAAAATTATGAACCAGTACGATTCACTTAATTTACTTCTGTTTAGCGGCAAAGGCGGAGTCGGTAAAACCACCATGTCTTGCTGTTTTGCGCGTTATTGGGCGACAAAGTTCCCGGAAGAAAAAATCTTATTATTGTCCACAGATCCGGCACATTCTTTAGGAGATGTATTACTTGCAAAAGTGACAGATGATGCTGCACCAATAGCAGATTTACCCAATTTGAGTATTCAGGCTTTAGATGCTCAAAAACTGCTATTAGAATTTAGGGCAAAATATAGTCAATTTTTAGAACTATTAGTGGAAAGAGGAAGTTTAGCTGATGGAGAAGATTTAGCCCCAGTTTGGGATTTAAACTGGCCTGGCTTAAACGAACTGATGGGATTACTAGAAATACAAAGGTTACTATCAGACAAAAGCGTTGATCGCATAGTAGTTGATATGGCACCTTCTGGACATACCTTGAATTTATTGCGCTTAAAGGATTTTCTAGATGTAATTTTAAATTCATTAGAATTATTCCAAAAGAAGCATCAAGTGATCACAGAAACTTTCACAGGTAGTTATACCCGTGATGAAGTTGACAACTTTTTAGCTGATCTCAAATTTCAATTATCAGAAGGTAGAAGACTACTACAAGATAATCACTTTACTGGTTGTTTAGTAATTGCCATTGCTGAACCGATGTGTTTGGCAGAAACAGAGAGATTTTTAGAACAGTTAAAAACCTTAGATGTTCCCTACTCAGGAATATTAATCAATCGCATTTTGACAGATGCCAATATAGATCCAGATCGTTATGCAGAGCAGGAAAAATACCTACAAAAGTTCTTAAATATTTCCCAAAATCAACCAGTTTTTATTGTCCCACAACAGCCATCAGCCCCATTAGGTAATTTAGAATTAGATCATCTAGCCGCACAAATTCAAAAAATTGAGCAAGTTGAACTGGTATCTGCTCCAGTCATTACATGGCCAGTGAGAATACCACCAAGCTTTAGTGATTTTTTAGCAGCAGGATGTCAACTAATTATTGTCGGCGGCAAAGGCGGAGTCGGCAAAACTACAGTATCAGCAGCAATGGGTTGGGCTTTTGCCAATCATTATCCTGAGCAAAAAATTCGTGTTATTTCCATAGATCCTGCTCATTCTTTGGGAGATGCCTTTGGAGAAAAATTAGGGCATCAGGCCAAATTATTAGCTCCTAATTTAAGCGGACAAGAAATTGATGCTGACAGAATATTAGATCAGTTTCGTACTGATTATCTTTGGGAATTGGCGGATATGATTAGTGGTGAAGGAACAGCAACAGACACAAATGTCAATATGGCTTATCTGCCAGAGGCTTGGAGACAGATCATGTCTCAAGCTTTACCAGGAATTGATGAAATGCTATCCCTAATTACCATTATAAATTTATTAGAAAGTAACCAGCAAGATTTGATTATTTTAGATACTGCTCCTACAGGTCATCTGCTACAATTCTTAGCAATGCCCTCAGCTTTAGGAGATTGGTTATCTTGGATATTTAAGCTATGGATGAAATATCAAGACGTTTTGGGTCGAGTTGATTTCATTGGACGGCTACGTAATCTGCGCCAACAAGTTATCCAAGCTCAAAAGAAATTGAAAGACCCCAAACACACCCAATTTATAGGTGTAATTCAGGCAGAGGAAGCAATTATAGCTGAACATATCCGCTTAACAGAATCTCTGAAAAAAATGGGAATTCAACAACGCTATGTGGTGCAAAATCGCTACACTCAAAATTCAGAAATCAATCAGGGCTTATTTTCAGAACAAACGATTATTCGCTTGCCTCAATTACCCAGGTCGGTAGAACCAATAGACCGAATTAAAGGCGCGGCTGATCTTTTATTTGCATTTGAGGAACTAACCTCCAATTAAAGAACAATTTAGCCGCAACAATATTTTTGTAAGTTCATTTTAGAAAGGGATGTCATGAGTGATTTATTCAAAGGATTTGAGCAGTTCATAGAATTGGTCAAGACGTTAGAAGAAAAAATTGACAGTGGAGAAGTGAAAACTGATGTGCAGTTTAACACAAGATCCGTCAGTAGTATTCCCAGAACAGGCAATATTCCCCGTGGGAGTAGTAGCAATATAGGGACTAGTCGGATCCGCACTCCTTCCTCTCCTTCTACTTCCCCTTCTCCTTCCTCTCCAGCCGCTAATGCAGGTTCATCAGAGCCGATCATACCACCGGATTCTAATTCGGGTATGACCCTCAAAGATATCGGCGGACTGAGTGAAGTTCTCAAAGAACTCAAAGAACTAATTGCTGTTCCCTTAAAACGCCCTGATTTGCTGGTTAAATTGGGACTAGAACCCACACATGGCGTACTGTTGGTAGGACCTCCGGGTACTGGTAAAACTCTGACAGCCAGGGCCTTGGCTGAGGAATTAGGAGTTAACTATATTGCCCTAGTCGGACCAGAAGTAATCAGCAAATATTACGGAGAAGCAGAACAAAGACTGCGAGGCATCTTTGAAAAAGCAGCCAAAAATGCTCCCTGTATTATTTTTATTGATGAAATTGATAGCCTCGCCCCAGATCGCAGTGCAGTGGAAGGGGAAGTAGAAAAACGTTTAGTTGCTCAGTTATTAAGCTTGATGGATGGTTTTACCCAAACTCAAGGGGTAATTGTTCTAGCAGCTACTAACCGCCCTGACCATCTTGATCCAGCCCTACGTCGTCCAGGAAGATTTGACCGGGAAATTCAGTTTCGCATTCCAGACAACAACGGACGCAAAGAAATATTACAAGTTCTGACTCGTAATATGCCTGTGGATGATACGGTCAATTTGGAATTTATCAGCGATCGCACTGTGGGATTTGTAGGTGCTGACTTAAAAGCCGTATGTCAAAAAGCAGCTTACATCGCCTTACGCCGTCAAGTTCCTTCGATTGATGTGCAAGCTCCTGACACTATGACGGTGAATCAATCGGATTTTATACAAGCACTCAAAGAAATCAAACCAGCAGTGCTTCGTAGCATGGAAGTTGAAGTCCCCCATGTGGAATGGGAAGATATTGGTGGTTTGGAGACAATTAAGCGAACCCTACAGGAATCCGTCGAAGGAGCTTTACTGTATCCAGAACTTTACCGCCAAACCAAGGCCGTAGCACCCAGGGGCATCTTGCTTTGGGGTCCTCCGGGAACTGGTAAAACTTTATTAGCTAAGGCCGTAGCTTCCCAAGCCAGAGCTAATTTTATTGGTGTCAATGGTCCAGAGTTACTTACTCGTTGGGTGGGAGCTAGTGAACAAGCTGTGCGAGAATTATTTGCTAAAGCCAGGCAAGCTGATCCCTGTGTCATATTTATTGATGAAATTGATACCTTAGCTCCAGCACGGGGAACTTACACTGGTGATTCGGGAGTTAGTAACCGCGTAGTCGGGCAACTACTCACTGAATTGGATGGTTTAGAGACGGGGACTAATATTTTAGTGATTGGGGCTACTAATCGTCCTGATGCCCTTGACCCTGCTTTATTACGGGCAGGAAGATTAGACTTGCAATTCAAGGTTGATTTACCTGATTTAGCCAGCCGTCTAGAAATTTTGCGAGTCTACACTGAGGGCAGACCTTTGTTAGATGTGGATTTGGCATATTGGGCTGAGTCCACCGAAGGCTGGAACGGAGCAGATTTAGTTTTGCTGTGTAATCAGGCTGCTGTGAAAGCAATTCGCCGTTTTCGAGACCAAGGGGAAACAGACCCGGCTGCTATTAGGATTACTCTTGATGATTTCCAGTATTCTTATCAAATTCTAATGGAGCAGCGAACCGTTAGCTAGAGGCAAATCGGGGCAACCACGGGGGATTGCCCCTACTTTTTTTGTTAACCTCCGGGAGGGGCAACCACGGGGGATTGCCCCTACTTTTTTTGTTAACCTCCGGGAGTCAGAAGTAAGGTGTGTTTATGTTCCTGGACGTGAGCGAATATGATCAGGTATATGGTAGCGATCGCCTAATATCTCCAACAATGGACCATTAACATCAAATTTCACCTTACTGACTGAGGCTACTAAAATATTGACTCGATAGCGATAACATCCCAAATCAATTCCTAGTAAGCTACAAAGTATAATCCGAATTGTGGCTTTATGGGAAACTACTAAAACATTACCTTCTGGGTGTTTCTCTATAATTTCAGTAATCACAGGTATTGCCCGGTTAGCAATTTCTACGGCTGTTTCTCCTCCTAGAGGTGCATTCCAAGCAGGTTCTGACAACCATTTGATATAGTTTTCTGTGTAGTTCTCTTGTACAAAGGATTTACTTTTGGTTTCCCACACACCATAACTACCTTCTCTGAGTCCTTCTCTCACCTGCATATTTATTCCCACAGCATCACAAAATGGTTTGGCAGTAGCAATGGTGCGTTTCATGGGACTAACATAAACTCCTTCCCATTGCAATTGTTTATAAACATCGGCAAAACTTTCTGCCATCTGTATTCCTGAGGTTGTCAATTCTGCATCGGTTTCACCACAGAAATTGCCATTTTGACTAAATGTTGTTTCCCCATGTCGCAGTAAATATAAATTGAGTGCCATAGGTTTGATTGCGATTGGTAATCAGGTTTATAGTGAGCGAAGTCGAACTGAATTTGTGCAAAAATAAATTACCATCAATCTTGCAATTGAATATGTGACACCAGCACAAAGTGATTAGCTAAAATGTTTTATCGAGCAAAATGTTTTATCTAGCCTTTCTACCTTAGTCAAAAAGTCATTAATTTAACCAGTATTTAGGGTTTGCTGAAAAAGTCCCTTCGTTGAGGCAGGGAATAGGGAATAGGGAATAGGGAATAGTTTTAAGCTGTTACACAGCTAAATTGTATAATCCTAATATTCTGAACTCTTGTTTAACAGGCAAGATGCCTGTTCCACTTATACAAATTAAATGCACAACAGCTTAGCTATCTGTTATCCCCAGATTTTCTAATTTATCAGACCCAAAATGCACAGTTTTTAAGGTATACCCTGTAAAAGCTGGCACTTTTTTAACTTCCAGCAGGCTAAAACCCTTTACCTGTAAAGTTTTCATATTTATTCAGCAAGCCCTAGTTAGGGTTTACTGAATAAACCTAAAACCTTGATATATCAAAGGTTAGAGGCTGATAAACACAGAAATTAGTGCAAGGGTTTTGAAGCGTATACCGGAAAAAGTGTGCATTTTTTGGGATTTCAAGAGATGGCAAAGAAATTTTCAAATCTCCTCCTGACTCCTGACTCCTGACTCCTGACTCCTGACTCCTATGCCCTCACGGAAAGACTTTCTCAGCAACCCCTAGTTAGACGTTTAGTTAGGCGATCGCTTTTTGATAAACTTCCTCTAAACAAGCAATTAATTCATCAACTTGAGCAGAGGTAAATAGTCCATCTGGTCCTTGGGGTGTAATATCAGTAAATGGTGATTCATAGAGTAATGCTGCATCCATGACACCATGTTCTGTGAGGTAGTTGATAATCATATCTATAAATTCTATTTGATTAGCATTAAGGTTTTTATCAGCTATAAAACTAGCTAATTCTTGTTTAGCAACTTCCCTATCTAGTCCGACTAAGGAACGCACAAATAAGCCTAGTCCTTGAGATTCTTCCTTAGCGCGGTTAATATCTTCCGTTTCTCCGATACCGCTTTCTGCTAATATTCTTTCTAACTCGGATAAATCTGATGCGGTTAATTGTTTATTGGTTCTGAGTTTGAAAATAACTATATTATCTTGATGCCCTCTTAAAAAGGCTCTGGCTTTAGATCGGAACTTATAGAATTGATCTGTTGAGGTAAAATGAGGTAATTCTACTATAATTTCCTCTCCCATTTCATCCTCAAAATTAGTATAAATGGGTTCGCGTTGTTTCTTATCAATTAAATTTACTAAACCCCGTAGACGTTTGCGGAGTGTTTCTAACATGGGTAAGGTGACATCTTGCCACCATTCGTCGCTTTGAATATCTTGAATTAATGGTAATTGTGCTTGAATTAAAGGAATATCTGGTTTTTCTTCTAGTAACCCAGCAATTGATTTCACCTGTGTTTGTAATTGTTTTAAATTGGGTTGAGATTTGACTATGGCTAGTTGTAATTTTAAGATTAATATATCAAAGCGTTTGGTTTCTTCTGCTTCTGTGGGTATTTGGGAAGGTAAACCGGCGATTTCTTGATTTAAGGTAATAATATCTTCTTGGGCTAATGATTTCCATGATTCATAATTACCATATTTTTCTACAAATTGGCGTTTTGTGCGAACTATAAAATTTTCTGTGTTCATGGCTGCCACTTCTGTATATAATAAATTAGCTATTTGATGCCGCAGTTCTGTATTTGTTTTTGGTTCTTTTGCAGATGTTTGATTTTCGTAAATTGCGGAATTATTAATAGAATTATCAACAATTGATTTATCTAATTCTGCTATTAATTCCAGGCGTTTAGTAAATAACTGCTTACTTAAAGATTTACCTATGGGTGCATCTGTGGTTTCTGGGTTGTGTTGGAAAAATTCTAAATTTTGGCAGTAGTCAAATACATAGAAAAATTGTTTATCTTGTCCTATACCAAATAAGTCAGCACAGCGACGAGTTCCCCTTCCTAACATTTGCCAGAATTTGGTTTTAGAACGCACCAATTTAAACATGACTAAATTTACTACTTCTGGTACATCTATTCCCGTATCTAACATATCTACAGAAATGGCGATATGGGGCATTTTATCTTTTTTAGAAAAGTCGTCTATAATACTTTGAGCGTATTTAGTATTGAAGGTAATGACGCGAGCAAATTCACCTTTAAATTGGGGATAGTTAATATTAAATCTGTCAGCGATAAAGTTAGCGTGAGCTTGATTTTTAGCAAAGATAATTGTTTTACCTAAGATATCACCGCCGGCAACTTTTAAACCTCTGGTCATTAGATGTTCTAAAACTTTATCTACTGTATCTTGATTAAATAACCATTGATTGACTGCTGCTGCTTCTATGCGGTCGGGGATGTTACCTTCATCATCCCATTCTATAGCATCCCATTCTTCTCTTTCTGTTTCTGATAGTTGACTATAATTAATTCCTTGACGTTGGAATTTCAGGGGAATTGAGACGGCTTGAGGTGGGACTAAAAAGCCATCTTTTACCGCATCTTCTAAGCCATAGGCATCTGTAGGTACACCACTTTCTAAATCAAATAATCCGTAGGTATTGCGGTCTATTTCATCTTTGGGGGTGGCGGTTAATCCTAATAGTAAAGCATCAAAATTATTGAAGATGTGGCGATATTTTTGGAAGACGGAACGATGGGCTTCATCAACAATAATTATATCAAAATGGGCAACACTAAACCGTTTTTCTGATTCTTTGGTATCATCAATTAATCCCATCATGGTCTGATAGGTACAAGCGAATACTCTCCCTTCTCCATCTTTTTCTGTGACTAGGTTAACTGGAGATGCTTCTGGTAGGTGTTTTTTTAATACTTTGATGGTTTGGTCTACCAAGGCCACACGGTCGGCTAAAAATAGGGCGCGTTTGACCCAGTTACAACGCATCAGCATTTCTACTAGGGCGATCGCTGTTCTGGTTTTTCCTGCACCTGTAGCCATGACTAACAGGGTTTTGCGTTCTTTGTCGGTTTCTATAGCTTCTGTAACGCGGCGAATTGCACGGGTTTGGTAATAGCGTTCTGCTATACTGGGTTTAATATCTGCTTGGGCTAAGGATCTGCGGATGCTGCGGCGTTGGATAAGTAATTCTAATTCGGCTTTTTTGTAGAACCCTTGGACTTGTCGCGGTGGGTAGTTGGTGTCATCCCATAACCAATGTTCATAACCGTTGGTGTAGAAAATCAGGGGACGTTGGTTAAATTGTTTTTCTAAACAGTCTGCATAGAGTTTAGCCTGTTGTTGACCGTTGCGGGGGTCTTTGCGGGTACGTTTGGCTTCGACTACTGCTAGGGGTTTTCCATCATCTCCCCATAATACATAATCTACAGAGCCATTACCGGAGTTGTTGGGCATTCCTGTTACTGGATATTCACAGGAAACGTTCCCTTCGACACTTCGGCTTCGCACTTCGGCTTCGCTCCCTTCGACTTCGCTCCCTTCGACTTCGCTCAGGGAACGACCTTCGACACTTCGGCTTCGCACTTCGGCTTCGCTCAGTACAAGCTCAGTACAAGCTTCGCTCCCTTCGACTTCGCTCAGGGAACGGCCTTCAAGTTCGCTCAGGGAACGGCCTTCGACTTCGCTCCCTTCGACACTTCGGCTTCGCACTTCGACTTCGCTCAGGGAACGGCTTTCAAGTTCGCTCAGGGAACGGCCTTCGACTTCGCTCCCTTCGACTTCGCTCAGGGAACGGCCTTCGACTTCGCTCAGGGAACGGGAACTGTTGCGCTGGTTGAGCGAAGTCGAAACCAGCTTCCATCCTGCTTCTTTTAATAATAAATCTATGATTGACTTGCGGGTTTCTTGTTCTGAATAGTCGTGTGTATCTGGTTGGCTAATATTTACTTTTTTGACTGCTGCTAGTTCGGCTCTGAGTTGTTTTATGGTTTCATCTAGGGCGTTTTTATCTGTTAGTAATAGGGAGAGTTTTTCATCTTTTTCTTTGAGTTCTATTGCTAATTTTTGCAGTTCTTGAGTTCGACTTCGCTCACTCACCGGAGTTTTGTTTTTCTCACTAAGTTTAGTTTGATTTTGTTCACTAACCGGGGTTTTATCTCTCTCACCGGCTGGAGTTCGACTTTGCTCACTCACCGGGGTGGTTTTGGTAACTTGCGGTATGGCGTTAATATCAAAAGTTAAACCTGGTTCTGGTTTGGTGGTGCGTCCGTAGGTACGGGTTAACCAATATGCTATATGAAAAAATTCTTTGACTGCGGTGAGGCTATCGTTAATGGGTACTTTTCTTTCATCATGAACGGCGTTGTTACCAATTTTAATGATGAGTTTGGCTTTGTTAAATATGGCTTGACCTACTAATTGTTTAAAGGTCGGTTCATGGATGAGGGCGCTAATGTTATCTTGATAGGGTAAGTTTAATGTATTGTCGTATTTATAGAGCCAGTTTACTGTTAATTCTAAGGCGCGACGGCTATAAAAACAGGCTGTCCGCGGGTCACGATAGGCTGTTTTAAAGGCTTTGTGAGCAGATTCGTAAATGGTGGGAAATTCGGGTTTAAGAAAGGTAAACTGGCTCATTTAGTTAATAAGCTGTTGTTAGTTTCAATAGATTATACTCATTATATTCAGTAAATATGTTGATTTCAAGCTAGAATTTCATGGGATGTTGAGCTACATTTAGAATATAATGTTTCTTATGATGTTTCTAAGGCCAGCAAATAAATACGGCAAATGACAGCATATACCCTAAATTTACCTGAACAGTTGAAGCATGAAATTGAGCAATTAGTTCAAAGTCAGGGGATTTCGCTTGATCAATTTATTCTGTGGGCTGTAACAGAAAAAGTCAGTACCCTGAAAGCATCTTTTTCACAAATTGCTTATCGTCAGGGAGCAAATGGGCAACTTGTACCAATCATTAAAGGTACAGGAATTAGAGTGCAGACTGTGGTGATAGCTTCCCAAAAATGGGGTATGAGTCTCAGTCAAATTGCTGATGAGTATGAGCTAAATGAGGCACAAGTAAGAGAGGCTTTGAGTTTTTATGTAGTCAATAAGGAGCAGATTGATACAGCGATCTCTTCTGAGCAATCCTTAGAAAGTGCCAATGGTTAAACTCAAGCTGCATCTGGATGCTGATACCTCTAGTAAATCACTACATTTAGCATTGGTGTCTAAAGGTCATGATGTCACTCGTACACCAAATGACTGGATGCCTTTAGATGCTAGTGATGAAATTCAATTATTACGTGCAACTTCTCAGGGAAGATGTATTTTTTATTGTTCTAGCAGAAAAGTATCCGCAACATGGTGGTATTATCCTTGCTGCTCAGAATAGTTGGTCACTTTCCGATTTAATTATGGCATTAGATAACCTATTATCTGACGCAGAAGCGGCGGATTGGGTTGGTCAGGTAGATTGGTTGAATCGGTGGCGAAAGTAGTTTTAGAAGTCTAATATTTCTCGGTTTTTTTCTAGTGTAAATCAATTTTTTAAGATTATAGTTCTCCTTTAAATGCGCGATGTTGGAGGGATGCAAAGAGGGCATCTAGTTCTAATAATGAGGCGTGATGTGATTTTTTCAGTTCTTCTACTGCTTCGACTCTTTGGGCAAATTCTTGTTGAAGGGATAGGGGGGGGAGTAAAAGCGAAAAACCGCGTAACTGTGTCATATTAATTGTGGCAATTCCTGTTGTTTGTTTTGCCTGTTTTAGAAAGTATTTCTTTCCGCGCTGGCTACCAATTAACCAAATTAAAAACAATGGATGAATTAGATTACAGTTAATACGAACCCGAAAAATGTGGTTTTGATGGATACATTCAGGTAATTCTCCCTTCCATATAGTTCCTCTACCTAACTTATCAGGATCTCCGCCTTCAGTAAGAACTAAATCATTTACTTCCAATCTGTATCGTGTAATTTCATTTTCTGTTGCTTCTATTGTTTTTATTACACTCAAATCTAGTTTATGTTCTTGAACATTAACAACAGCTAGATAAGGAACTTCACGAACACTCTGCCCATTTAACTTTCTTCCCTTTGTAATTCCTGAAACTATATCAGCAACCTCTCCCAAAGTTTTATCTGCATTCCACTTCTTTGGATTCTTAACAGGATCGCCGAACATTTCTATAAAAATGGATTGAGTGAGGGTGTCGAGTTGTGCGATCGCTTCCTTTCTTTTTCTCCTCAACTCCTCCGCTTGATCTAATATCTCTGCTATTCTTTTCTGTTCTTCTAATGGTGGTAGTAGAATTTCAATATTTGCAACATGAGCAGGTCTAGCTCTTAATAACGAACCTCCTACACCTGAAACTGTTTGCATAAATTTCGCGTGAAACATATCGCCAACAAGAAAGTGTCTAAGATAGCGGGGTTCAATTTTATCACTACGAAATACAATCCATTCACCAGATGCAATAATTCTTCTAGTTTTGTTTTCTCCAACAATCCATGCTCTACGAATGTGGGGAACAATTTTAGAGAGTAACACATCTCCAGGCTGAACAATTTGTTTTACAGATCCTATTTTTTCACCATAAACTACTTCTGGCTGACCAGTATCAAATGCAGGAATACTATAGAGATCAAAAATCTCTTTAGTAAATTTAGATGGATTCACTGAACCAAGTTTTGAAGCCATAATATTTCCAAGTACAATATTTTGATAACTACTCATCCCAGCATTTTCTCCAAATTATTAATAAACAACATTGATATTAAAAAATAAAGTTTTATATATAAATAACCTCAACTAAAACTCTAATTGTGCATGAAGAAAGTGCTTTTTTGATGAAAAATTACTAATTTATATTTAAACTAGAAATAATTTTACGTACAGGTAAATACTCAACACGATTCATCCGTAATAATTGAACAGTTACCCGACCAATTGCTGTTAGAGGTTCAATCATACCACTTTGTGAATTTAAAATAAAATGCTCTTGCCAAATATCTTTTCTAGGATTATAGAGTCTCACAGTATCACCAGAATCAGGATCAATTGAAGCAATATCACTACCTTTAGCTTGATTACATAAGGAACAAGACAGAGCTAAATTTTCTAACACAGTTGCACCCCCATGTTTTTCTGCAATTACATGATCTATCTGATGATTAGCTAAAACTAACTTTTCTGGAATCAAACAATACTCACAACACCCCTGAGCGCGATTAAACACCATTTGTCGCAAATTATTAGAAATATAACTTTTACTCATAAACTTGCTTGTAACCTCAGTAAAGCCTGAGCTTTAGCAAGACGTACCAAATGCTCAATAAACTCATAATGTTGCCATAAAACAAGATCATTTTCATCCCAACCTTGATGGCGATTTTTCTCTAAAAGAGCATCAATTTTATCCTGAACCTCAGAAGAAAGACGAAGAGATAAAATTTGTTCAGGAGATGGCAACATTGCCAAAAACTCTAAAACCTCAGCTAAACCAGAAATACCACCCTTGGGATTAGCATTAATTTCTCGTAACCCTAAAGCCAATATTTTTGGTAAATCTTCCTTGTGAGATTCTAAACTCTCTACCATTTCATCAGGAATATCTAAAGTAATTCGCATAGTTTTTTACCTCAATAAAATCAATTATATACACATTTTTACTATCCTTGTAATAACTCATTTACAGTTAACTTCACCTCAGAAAACAAAGGCGAACAAATCACCTCATCACCTGTAAAAACCTGCTCCTCATACAAACCTTCCACCCACTCTAAAACAGTCACCTTTTGCGCCATCGGGTCAACAATCCAATATTCAGCAATACCCCGCGCTGCATACTCAGAACGCTTGTAACGATAATCTCGCTTTTCTTGATTAGGACTTACCACCTCAACCACCAACAAAGGGGGCGGCATATCCATTAAAATTAAAGAGCGTGTAGCATTTTGCATCACCTGTGCCAACTCTTCAGAAAATACCACCAAATCAGGAACACGCACCCCCACCATGCGACTATTTACAGCTATTTCTGTTTTCATACTCAAGCGGTAATAGGGAATACCTAATTTTAGAAAATAGGCAACTAAAAACATCGCTATGCGCCGATTGATCTCACTTTCAAAAGGCATAACAATTAATTCCCCATTTTCTAATTCATATAAATAATCCGTCCCATCGTCATAATTAAGAAATTCCTCAAAAGTCATTTTTTGAGCAGTTGTAACTGTCATGACCATTACTCCTATAAACTGCTTATCTTACTATTTTCTTACTATTTTAATTTCACTCCCCGTTCCCTGACCAACGTTCCCTAAGCCTCCCCGTTCCCTGACCAACGTTCCCTAAGCCTCCCCGTTCCCTGACCAACGTTCCCTGAGCGAAGTCGAAGGGAGCGAAGCTTGTACTGAGCTTGTACTGAGCTTGTACTGAGCTTGTACTGAGCTTGTACTGAGCTTGTACTGAGCTTGTACTGAGCGAAGCCGAAGTGCGAAGCCGAAGTGCGAAGCCGAAGTGCGAAGCCGAAGTGCGAAGCCGAAGTGCGAAGCCGAAGTGCGAAGCCGAAGTGCGAAGCCGAAGTGCGAAGCCGAAGTGTCGAAGGGAACACTTTTCCTAACTCAAATGAGCAAACCGACTGTAATGAGTTTCATTTTGACACTCAGCCAACTTATGTAATAAATTTGTATTTCCTAAAATCAAAGCTTGTTTTTTCTTGCGACTCCAACCTTGTATTTGTTTTTCCCGTTCATAAGTATCTTTTACAAGCTCATAATACTCACAAAAAACTAACTTAACAGGTAAGCGTTTCGCTGTATAATTTGCTCCATAACCATTTTGATGTTCCCATAAACGACGATCTAAATCCATTGTACTACCAGTGTAGTAACTACCATCAGCACATTCAATAATATATATATATGCCATCGGTTGATGATTGAATTTTTTAAGTTTATTTTATACTTAAATCTGGCAATGTTCCCTCTCTCTGTTCCCTTCGACTTTGTTCCCTTCGACACTTCGGCTTCGCACTTCGGCTTCGCTCAGTACAAGCTCAGTACAAGCTTCGCTCAGGGAACGGACTTCGGTCAGGGAACGGACTTTGCTCAGGGAACGGACTTTGCTCAGGGAACGGACTTCGCTCAGGGAACGGACTTCGCTCAGGGAACGGACTTCGCTCAGGGAACGGGCTTCGCTCAGGGAACGGACTTTGCTCAGGGAACGGACTTTGCTCAGGGAACGGGCTTCGCTCAGGGAACGTTAACCTAACAAACTCCCTAATTTCTCCATACCTTGTTGAATTTCTAACTCCAACTTGGCTAATTTAGCCAGTATCTCCTGGGGTGGTAAATGGTCTACCTCCTCATGTACCACTTCCTTGTAACGATTAAGACTTAAATCATACCCTTGAGCCGCAATATCCGCCCTTGGGACACAGAAACTTTGAGCGGTGCGGGGGCGTTCTCGTTCTGTAGTATTACGTACCTGCCACCGTGCTAAAATATCAGGTAAATTATTTTTACTATGTTCCTCCGGGGTTAACTGCACAGCCGGCACAGATCCAAGTTTATCCTCAGTTAACAAAGGTGTTCTTTTATCGTCTAAACTCAATCCATCGGCATTGACATCATAGAACCAAACAAAATCAGTTCCTCCCGAATTGGTTTTAGTAAAGAGTAAAATCGCCGTAGAAACTCCCGCATAGGGCTTAAACACACCACCAGGGAGGGATATGACTCCATCTAGCTTTTGTTCCTCTACCAGTATTTTCCGCAATTCTTTATGTGCCTTGGAAGACCCAAACAGCACCCCATCGGGGACAATTACCGCCGCCCTACCTCCTGGTTTCAGCAATCTTAAAAATAAAGCTAAAAATAATAACTCTGTTTTCTTAGTTTTAACTATTTCTAATAAATCCTTGGCTGTGTTTTCATAGTCTAAAGAACCAGCAAAGGGAGGATTAGCCAATAATAAAGTATAGGTTTCCTCATCGTCTGCGTGTTCCTGTGCTAAAGAATCTTTATATCTCACATCAGGATTTTCTACACCATGCAGGAGCATATTCATACTGCCAATTCGCAGCATGGTATTATCAAAATCAAACCCGTGAAACATCTGCTGGTGAAAATGTGCTTTTAGCTTGACATCTGTTAACACCTGGGGGTGATGTTGACGTAAGTATTCATTAGCAGTCACTAAAAAGCCACAGGTCCCACTAGCAGGGTCACAAATTACATCCCCCGGTTTGGGTGCTGTCAGTTCCACCATTAGCCCAATAATATGGCGCGGTGTTCTAAATTGCCCATTTTGTCCGGCTGAGGCAATTTTACTTAACATATATTCATACAGGTCGCCTTTGGTGTCCCTGTCATCCATTGGGATATTAGCGATCAAGTCCACTACTTTAGCAAGTAGTGCCGGGGTGGGAATGGTAAAACGAGCATCTTTCATGTGGTGGGCATAGGTCGAGTCATCACCACCTAAAGTCCGCAGAAACGGGAAGACAAATTCATTCACCACAGCATACATTTCTGGCGGTGCGAAATGCTGAAACCGCGACCAACGCAAATGATCATAGGGGCGTTTTTTTAGCGGTTCTCCCGACTCGGATTTTTCTAATACATAATCTCCCTCTGGGAAAATACGCCGTTCCATTGGCTTTTTGAGTCGGGTAGCTTTGTTTTCTGCTAAGGTATGCAGGTCATCCAGACGACGCAAAAATAACAGGTAGGTAATTTGTTCAATTACTTCTAGGGGGTTGGAAATACCACCGGACCAAAAAGCATCCCAAATTTTATCTACTTGACTTTTAATTTCCCCTGATATCATGTTTTATGTTTATCCAGTAATTAATAAGTACGCAAGCAAAATTAATTGTAATTGCACATAGTTATTGAAGAAAAAATCTCTGTAAACCTTACCTGTTCCTTCTCCTAACCTGAATAATTAATATAAGCAAGATGCTTGTGTTACTGTAACTTCAGGTTTTTTGATTATATAGTTTAGCCGGACATCAGCTTATAAAGTAAGCGATCGCCCAGTTTTTTCTGAATTTAAAATATATTAAAATATATTAAAATATATTAAAATATATTAAAATATATTAAAATATATAAAGGGTAAAGGTTAAAGGTTTTTCTTCACCTTTTCCCTTTACCCCATTAACGGAATAACGTCAATATGTTATTCAAAATTAACCAACATTAGCTAACAGTAACTCGCGGGTTTCTGCTTTCCTTACTTTTACCTGGCCATCATCATCTACATCTACAATAGCTGTATCACCTTCGATGATCTGACTGGATAAAATAGCCTCAGCTAAGGAGTCTTCCAAAAGTCTCATAATAGCCCTGCGTAAAGGTCTAGCACCATAACTAGGATCATAACCTTCTCTCACCACTAGTTCCTTAAAGGCTGCTGTGACTTCTAATTTGATGCCTTTTTCAGTTAAGCGGTTAGCAACCTCACCCAGCATAATGTCAGCAATTTGCTTGACTTCTTCCTTGTTCAACTGACTGAAGACGATAATTTCATCAAGACGGTTTAAGAACTCAGGACGGAAGTAATTTTTCAGTTCTTCGTTTACCAAGTTGCGGATACGTTGATAACTTGCATCAGCTTGGTTATCAAATTCAAATCCTAAACTCATACCACCTTTTTCAATTACCTTAGAACCAATGTTAGATGTCAAGATAATTAAGGTGTTCTTAAAGTCTACTTTTCGACCTTTGGCATCCGTAAGATGACCATCATCTAAAAGTTGCAGCAGCATATTGAATACATCGGGATGCGCTTTTTCGATTTCGTCGAAAAGTAGCACTGTGTAGGGTTTGCGGCGTACTGCTTCTGTTAGTTGTCCGCCTTCGTCGTAGCCTACATAACCTGGAGGTGAACCGATGAGTTTGGAAACATTGTGACTTTCCATGTATTCGGACATATCTAAGCGAATCATGGAATCTTCCGAACCGAAGAAATAAGCCGCTAATGCTTTGGCTAGTTCGGTTTTACCTACCCCTGTCGGACCAGAGAAAATAAAGCTGGCGATGGGGCGATTAGGATTTTTTAAACCCACACGGGCGCGACGAATAGCGCGAGAAACGGCTGTAACTGCTTGTTCTTGACCGATCAGGCGTGTATGTAGGGTGTCTTCCAAGTGTAGTAATAACTCTGATTCAGATTCAGTTAGTTTATTTACTGGTACACCTGTCCAAGAAGCGACGATCTCAGCAATGTCTTCTTCGTCAACGCTGGGAATGTTGAGAGTTTGCAGGTTTTCTTCTAGGTCAAGTTTGGTTTGCAGTTCTATTTCTTCTTGACGCAGTTTACTAGCTTTACCAAAGTCTTGAACTCTGATAGCTTCTGCTTTTTCCTTGCTGACGTTTTTCAGTTGCAGTTTGAGTTCTTTGTTGTTGATGATGCGGGAGTGACGTAAACGCACACGAGAACCGGCTTCATCTATTAAGTCTATGGCTTTATCTGGTAAGAAGCGATCGCTAATATAACGATCTGATAACTGTGCTGCTGCTATTATTGCATCATCAGCAATGGTAACTTTGTGGTGTTGTTCATACGCACCGCGCAAACCATAGAGAATTTCAATAGTTTCTGCTACTGATGGTTCTCCGACTAAAATCGGTTGAAAACGTCTCTCTAACGCTGCATCCCGTTCAATGTATTTACGGTATTCATCTAAGGTAGTTGCACCAATACATTGCAGTTCACCTCTAGCTAATGCGGGTTTGAGGATGTTAGCCGCATCTAAACCGCCTTCTGTACCACCAGCGCCGACGAGGGTATGAATTTCATCAATTACCAGGATGATATTACCGACGGAGCGAATTTCATCCATGATTTTTTTCAGACGTTCTTCAAAGTCGCCCCGGAAGCGAGTTCCTGCCACCAGTAAACCCATATCCAGACTAATTACTTCTTTGTCCAGTAATACTTCAGGAACGTCTTGGTTAATGATGCGTTGAGCTAAACCTTCGGCGATCGCAGTTTTGCCAACACCAGGTTCACCAATTAACACCGGGTTATTTTTGGTACGACGACCGAGAATTTGTACAGTGCGCTCAATTTCATTTTGCCGACCCACTACCGGATCTAATCTGCCTTCTTGAGCTAATTTGGTGAGATTACGCCCAAATTCTTCTATACTCAGATTTTGATTACGTCTGGTATTGCGTCCGCCACCAGCAAAAACTGTGTTATCTTCACCTAACACACTCATCACGGCATTGCGGATAGTTTGCAGGTCAACACCGAGATTTTGCAATACTTTAGCGGCTACTCCTTCCCCCGCCTCAGTTAAACCTAACAATAAATGTTCAGTGTTTATGTAATTGTGTCCAAGACCATGAGCTTCTCTGAAGGACTGCTCAAATAGACTTTTTACTTTTGGTGTAAAAGGAATTTCCGGTGGGACAAAACCAGAACCCCGACCAATAATTTTTTCTACTTCCCGACGCGCATCTTTCAGGTTAATGCCTAACTCAGCCAGCACTTTAGCAGCAACCCCTGTTCCTTCTCCCATTAAACCCAGGAGAATTTGTTCTGTACCGACAAAGTTATGTCCCAGGCGGCGTGCTTCCTCCTGAGCTAACATAATTACCCTGATGGCTTCGGACGTGAAGTGTTCAAACATAGCGGGTTCTTGCTCCCTTGCTGCTTGGACTTTGGGTGATCTAAAGGTTCACCCTGATCTAAAGTTTCTTGTATTTTCTTAAAGATAATGTATCTTTATTTAAAATTGGATGGCAGTGGTGAGAGCCGTAATTAGCTCAGGTGTAGTAGCCGTCATTTGCCAGTTATGGCTAAAAATTTGGCTATTCTGGCAACTGTTGAGCCTGTCAACTTGGGTAAAGTGAAATCCTATCATCGGTAAAATTTATGACAGAATCTTCCGCAAGTAAAGATCAACAGCATCCACTCTACAACCGCGATCGCCCCTTTATTAATAGTTTACTCTCTCAGGAGGCAACAGATTACAATTTAGCTGAATTAGCTCGGATGAGAATACGCTATCAAGGCTTTCCTGGCGCACGGGACATTCAACAAGACTTAGATAAAGTTTTGCAACGTTGGGGTTTAACGGAAGCGGAACTTTTTGCCAAAACCCGTGAAATACATCAAGTTGGAGGCATTTATAAAAGTCGGGGGAAGAAGGAAGAGGAAGATTGGAATTAATTACAAGGAGTCAGGAGTCAGGAGTCAGGAGTCAGGAGGCAGAAGGCAGGAGGCAGAAGGCAGAAGGCAGGAGGCAGAAGGTAGGAGATAGATATTTTTGCCCAGTCACCAGTCACCAGTCACCAGTCACCAGTCACCAGTCACCAGTCACCAGTCACCAGTCACCAGTCACCAGTCCCCAGTCCCCTGTCACCAGTCACCAGTCACCAGTCACCAGTCACCAGTCACCAGTCACCAGTCACCAGTCACCAGTCACCAGTCACCAGTCACCAGTCCCCAGTCCCCTGTCACCTGTCA
>NZ_JACJPT010000080.1:0-23681 GCF_014696195.1 Sphaerospermopsis sp. FACHB-1094
ATTTGTAGGGGCAAAGCATTGGCTCAAACATCTTTATTGATTTCGATAATGTAAAATTGCCAATGCTTTGCCCTCTTCTGTTAAACTGTCTGTTTGTTGTCTATTTTTATCATGACCAGAACGTATAAAACACAGGAGGTGATCGCACGGAAAAAATAGCTACAACTTGGGCAACAATATTAGCAAGAAGGGAAATGGGAGAATCATTACAAATCATAGCTCAAGATTTAGAAATACCATACACCACAGTTAAAACTTATGTTAAATTAGCACCACGGGCGCTGAAAGATAACCAGAGCAATATTTAACATGATTATGTATTTGGTGAAATTAGCGATCGCTTTTTCCAATATGTGAATTATATTAAATTAGCGAGCGCCAAAAAAGATTAAATATTAAATTTAATCTTGTTTATTTTGAGGAGTAAATTAATAGTGAAAGCAAAAATCAGAGATACAGAAATCTATTTTGATATTGACGGTTGTGGGTTAGCAGTTGAAGAACAGGGAATACGTGAAAAACCAGTTGCTTTCATCATTCATGGTGGACCTGGAGTAGACCACACCAGTTATAAACCTTGTTTTTCTCCCCTCAGTCATCACCTACAAATGGTCTATTTTGATCATCGGGGTCAGGGAAGGTCAGGACGTGGATCAAAAGAAACCTATACCCTAGAAAATAACGTTGAGGATATGGAAGCTTTACGCCAATATTTGGGGTTAGAAAAAATCATTTTAATTGGTTCTTCCTATGGGGGTATGGTTGCCCTTTCCTATGCTATCAAATATCCGCAAAATGTTTCTCATTTAATAGTAATTGCCACAACAGCAAGTTCTCGTTTTTTACAACGCGCTCAAGAAATTTTAGCACAAAGAGGAAACCCAGAACAAAAAGCGATCGCCTCCAAACTTTGGGCAGGTAATTTTGAAAACGAAGAACAGCTACGGGAATTTTTTAAAATCATGAATCCAATGTATTGCCAAACCAATAACCGCAAAACAAATTCTCCAGACTCAGACCAAACTATCCTCTCAGTTGATGCCATTAACATTGCCTTTAGTGGCTTTTTAAGAAACTATAATATCCTCAACGAATTACATAAAATTACCTCACCAACACTGATAATTGCCGGACGACATGACTGGATATGTCCACCAGAATTTTCGGAAGAAATTGCCCAAGCTATTCCTAACGCCCATTTAAAAATATTTGAAAATAGCGGTCATTTAATTCGTGTTGATGAACCGCAATTACTCTTAGATGAAATTATTAATTTTCTCACTAAGCTGTTACATAGCTAAATTGTATAATCCTAATATTCTGAACTCTTGTAGAACAGGCAAGATGCCTGTTCCACTTATACAAATTAAATGCACAACAGCTTATCCTAAAATGCTTAAATATTGTGGGGTGGGTATCTTGCCCGCCATTCTCAATTACCAATTACCAATTACCAATTACCAATTACCAATCACCAATCACCAATCACCTTTTTATCATTTTGATAAAAGCCGCACCTGTAACTAATCCGGCAAACTGTCCCCAATAACCAGGATTAGTAAAACCACCATCAATATTTAAACTACCAATTCCATAAAATGACTGTTGAATAAACCACCAAAATAAATACCAAAAAGCAGGAATTTCCACAGGAATAAAGATAATAATTAAAGGTAAAATCGAATCTATTTTCACCTTCGGAAACTTGATAATATAAGCACCTAAAATAGCAGCGATCGCCCCATTTGCACCAATCACAGGTACACTTAACTTAGGATTCATAAAAATTTGCATCATCCCCCCAAACACACCAGCAGCTAAATACAGCAATAAATATCTTTGATGTCCTAAATTTCTTTCTACCGTCTTACCAAAAACCCACAGAAATAAAATATTACCCAAAATTTGACTAAAACTACCATGCACAAACAACGAAAGTGGTAAGGCAATTAACCGCCAAATTACAACTATCCAAGCCGCCGAATTATAAAAAATAGCATTAGTTAAAGCAGTGTTAGTTTGTTCAGGAATAATCCCCCAATTGCTGACAAAGTTACCTAATTTCCCACTTACATCTAATTGTAATTCCCAACAAAATATCCCCAAATTAATGCCAATCAACCAATAAGTAATAATTGGTTTCTTCCAACTATAAAAGTTATCACTAATAGGAATCATGATCAATGGTAATGGGTAATTGGTAATAGGTAATTGGTAATTGGTAATAGGTAATTGGTAATTGGTAATTGGTAATTGGTAATTGGTAATTGGTAATAGGTAATTGGTAATTGGTAATAGGTAATTGGTAAAAATAAAATTGATTACCCAGTCACCAGTCACCAGTCACCAGTCACCAGTCCCCAGTCCCCAGTCACCAGTCACCAGTCACCAGTCACCAGTCCCCAGTCACCAATCACCAGTTACCTGTGGCAATATTGTAATGAAGTAATATTACACTCAACTTAGCAACCGAGATGATAGGAAACACACTTGTAGGAAGATACCAGATTATCCGCCATCTGGGAGGAGGGGGATTTGGAGAAACTTATGTTGCTTCTGATACTCACTTACCTGGTTCTCCTCAGTGTGTTGTCAAAAAACTCAAGCCTCAGTCTAGTAACGCTGCAACTTTAGAAATAGCCAGACGTTTATTTGATACCGAAGCGCAGGTTTTGTACAAGTTAGGTACTCATGATCACATTCCCCAACTTTTAGCATACTTTGAGGAAAATGCCGAATTTTATTTAGTTCAAGAATTTATTCCTAGTCATGATCTCTCCCAAGAGTTATTACCAGGAAAAACCCTCACTCAAGATCAGGTAATTTCTCTATTACAAGAAATTTTGGAAATTTTAGACTTTGTACATCAACAAAAGGTAATTCACCGTGATGTTAATCCCCGCAATATCCTCAGACGTGATCAAGATAGTAAACTAATTTTAATTGATTTTGGGGCAGTTAAAGAAATTACCACCCAAGTCATTATACCTTCTGGTCAAACTCCCGCTACTGTTGCTATTGGCACACCTGGTTATATGCCTGGAGAACAAGCCCAAGGTACACCAAAATTAAGCAGTGATATCTATGCTTTGGGAATTATTGCTATTCAAGCAATGACTGGTTTATTACCTCAGCAATTAGAAAGAGATGCAGATACTAATGAAATTATTTGGCGGAATCATACCACTGTCACGCCAGAATTTGCAGAATTTATAGATAAAATGATTTGTTATGATTTTCGTCAACGTTATGCTTCAGCAACGGTAGCATTACAAGCACTGCAAGAATTAGTTAAACCTCTCTCTGGAACAATAGTTTTTAGTCCTCCTGCGCCAGTTAATCATATCAAACCTCAACCATCTAAAAAATTTCTATTGTTCAAATTAGTATCAGGAATATTTTTATTAAGTTTAGGGGGAATTGCATCAATATATATCTTTAATAAAATCAATACTCATAACGCAGTTGATTTATATAACCAAGGGAATACACTTTTACAACTCCAAAGATATGAAGATGCACTGGCAAATTATGAAAAAGCAGTAAATATCAAACCTGATTATTTTCCAGGATGGTATGGTCAAGGTAAAGCATTATTTGAATTGAAAAAATATCAACAAGCAATCAAAGCTTATGACAAAGCAATTCAAATTCAACCTGATTATTTAGAAGCTTGGATTGGTAGAGGTTTTGCCTTATCAAGTTTACAGCGATATACAGAAGCAATTTCTGCTTTTGATAAAGCCTTACATGAAAAAGATGATTATCCAGCAGTGTGGAATGCTAAAGGTGATGCTTTCAGAAATTTAAAACAATATGATAATGCTATTAAGTCTTATGATCAAGCAATTGAATTGCAATCCGATAATTATGAATCTTGGTATAAAAAAGGTTTATCTTTACAAAATATCAAACAATATAATGATGCAATTACAGCTTATACACAAGCAGTAGAACTAAAACCAGACTATACAGCAGCTTTATATAATTTGGGTAATTCCCTAGTAAATTTAAACCGCTATGAAGATGCTTTAAAAGCCTATAGTCAAGTCGTGCAATATCAACCCAGTCATTACCGATCTTGGTTTTCTAGAGGTAATATTTTAGTGACATTAAGAAGATATGCTGAAGCAATTGACTCATTTAAGGAAGTGATTAAATATCATCCTAGTAATTATCAAGCTTGGTATACTTTGGGATGGTCACTACATCAAAGTCAACGTTATACAGAAGCGATCGATGCTTATCAAAAAGCAATTTCTTTGAAAGCAAATGATTATCAAGCATGGTATAATTTAGGAAATTCACAATATAAGTTACAGAGATATGAAGATGCTTTTGCATCCTATAATAAAGCAGTTAATTACAAAAAAAACCACTATGAAAGTTGGTACAGCATGGGCAATGCGTTATTCAATTTACAACGATATCAAGAAGCGATAAAATCCTATGATCAAGCTATTAAATATAAGCCCGATTACCAACAAGCAATAGAAGCCCGCAAACAGGCAGAAAATCAAATCCAACCCGACAAATCTCTCCCAATTGTTGTACCTATTTTGCCAATGTCTAATTAATGAAAACCCCTCGACACCTGAAAATTAAATAAGTAGAAAGGCACAAAAAAACCGCAGTATGTAACGAAAAGTAAAGTTACCTAAAAGTCTCTTCCCTCCTGCTTTCTGCCTCCTGCCTTCTGGCTTGCCATAACGACCATTTTTAACGCCTACCTACTTAGGGGATGCTGAATAGTTGCTTTTCCTTATACTCCTGGATTTTGATTTGAGCTTGAGCATAAGCATCAGTATCTTCAGGAATTTTTTCCAGGAATTTGATTGCACCAGCAAAGTCTTTCCTTAAAGCTTTATGATAAGCTGAATGTAAAAAATATTCGGCTCTAATTTGCCTTTTCTGATTGTATTCAGCTAATTTTTGTTGCACTATAGCACCAGCAGAACTTTCTGGAGGAATTTGGCGCAGATATTCTAAAGCAGCCGAAAAATCTTTCTTTTCTGCGCTGGCGTAAGCTTTATTTAATAAAGTTTGTGTTTTTGCTTCTAGGTTAGTTTCTGTTTTTTCAATTAGTTGTTCTCGTTTAGAACGCCAATAGGAAGTGTAGGGAATTTGCGTAACAGCGTGCATGGCATCTAACAAATTACCTTCATCTAATGCTTGTTCAGCTACTAAATAATTTTTAGTATCATTGTGCCATTGCTTTTGCCATTCTGCAATTGTCTCTTGAGCTTCTGGATAGACGTTGCTATAGGAGGGAATTGTTTTGGCTAAACTAATTGCTTTTTCTAAATTACCGGTTTGATATTCTGTGATTGCTTCAGATAAAGTTGCTGTTTCTGAATTAGCTTGATAACTATTAGCTAAAGCATAAACTCCCAAACCAACTACCAAAGAATTAATGGTGATTCCCCATTTCATTCCTGCTAATAATGGATCTAATTTTTTATTTTTATCTGCAACAGCTTTTTTGGTAGTAATGGGAAACTTTGAAGTCGCAATTGCAGATGCCCGATGCTTCCATGTTATGTGTTTAAATACCCATAGTGCTTCGCTGGCAGATTGAAATCTTTCCTGATAATTATAGCGAATCATTTGGCTGATAAAAACAGCCAGATATTCGTCAATGATCGTATCTTCACAAGTCCAAGGAACTTCATTATTAGCAGGGTCAATTTTTAATTGCAGTGGTGTTAATCCTGTTAAACCTTGGAGTACAATCATTCCCAAAGCATAAATGTCACTATTGGGTTGTGTTTGTCCTAAAAATTGTTCTGGTGGAATGTAACCCAATGAAGTCACGGGAATCTGGGAAATAGGTAATTCGGCATCAGTGCTAAAATCAATGGGTTGAATTGAACCAAAATCTATTAGCACTAATTTATCATCACTAGAACGTCTGATTAAATTTTCTGGTTTGATATCACAGTGAATAAAACCTTGAGAATGGACAAATTCGAGGATATTTAATGCATCTTCGAGAAATGTCATCGCTTGAGTGGTACTCCACTTCTGTCCCTTGTTTTTATTTATCTTTAATTCTACGGATAAGGGTTGTCCGTAAATATATTCCTGTACTAAATAAAACTGTTCATTTTCTTCAAAGCAGGTGATCAGTTTAGGAATTTGGTCATGTTCTCCTAAATGCTTCAGGGTTTCGGTTTCGGTCAGAAAACTTAGTCTGAGGTAGTCAAAGTAGGAATTAGATTGATAGTGGTTGACTTTTAGCTGTTTAACAACGTATCTGGGTTTTTCTGGGTAATCAACATCTTTGGTATCTTCGGCAATATAAGTTTGCCCAAATACACCTGCACTAAGGCTTTGAATAATTTGGTAGCGACCTTGCAATAATTTTCTGGCGATTTGTTCAGTCATAAGTTCCTTACTGAGAAATCTATTAGATCAGTTGTTACTCACCTTTTCTCAAATTTCTTCCTCTCTCCGGAATAGGGAGAAATGATTTTTTGTAGCTTTAAATAAGGGGGACTTTAAATAAAGACTGCTCTTAAATCTCTATAAATGCCGGTATATAGCCAAAAATAACCCAATATCAACTTTTTACTGGGTTTTTCTATCTCACGATTAATCAAAATATTCGTCACATAAAATACATACAAATCCCGATGTTTTATTAACACCTGAAATAAGTCATATTACTTACATATATGTCTATTTATTTACTTTTTTGACATTTTTCAGCAGTCTGATGGGTTTTAGGTCTTAGGATCAGGATGGGAGGAATTGAAATCGGTTTGGTGCAGAAATCAAAAAGTGGTAATTTACTTGAGCGATCGCTATTGATATGTAGGGTTTGCTGAATAAACCTAAAACCTTGATATATCAAAGGTTAGAGGCTGATAAACACAGAAATTAGTGCAAGGGTTTTGAAGGGTATACCGGAAAAAGTGTGCATTTTTTGGGATTTCAAGAGATGGCAAAGAAATTTTCAAATCTTCTCCTGACTCCTGACTCCTGACTCCTGACTCCTATGCCCTCACGGAAAGACTTTCTCAGCAACCCCTATGTAGACGCAGGACTTTTTCAGCATCCCCTAATTAGATACATCACCATTTCCATCAATTTTGCAATTTTGCAATTGAGTCTTGATTTATGAGTCTTGATTTATGAGTCTTGATTTCTTAGCTATTAGTTGCCGGTTATTTTCTCCCCTACTTCTCCATCTTGCCATCTGCCCCAGGTTCTAGCTTTTATTCACCGTCTGTCAAAGGTTTTACGACTTTAGCGATCGCCTCTTGGATAAATACTTTTATAAACTCGTCTCGGCGATTCATCTGAAATTGCTGCTGTACTACTTCCGTCATTCCCCCATCACCCCAATCTTGATCATGGCGAAAATACTCAATAAAGCTTTTGCCGGCAATGCGCGTTAAATAAGCTGCTGTTACTCCTTGAATAGCGCGACCAATGATAAAAGTAGCAACATGAAGTTGCAAAGCCGTTGATAGTAATTCAATAGCTCCTTTAACAATACCTAAACCAGCAATGGTTTTTCCTAAAGATAAGGCTAATTCTCGCCCCCGTTCCATATTCAAATCACAACCGTAAACCCTGCCAATTTCTACCACCATTTGGGCGTTAACTGCGGCGGTAGCTAGTAAGTCTACCACTGGTAAAGGAGTTACAGAAACCACACCAGCGCCGATCCATTGATAGCGGTCTACAATTTTATCAGCTTGACGGCGACGTTGAGAATCAATTAATTTTCGGGCTTCTTCTCCTAAGCGGAGAGATTGTAAAAGAATATTATCTGCAACTAAATCTTCACCTTCAGCCCGTAGTACAGAAGCCATACGTCGCAATAAGGAGACTATATCTGGTTCTGGTTGGAAAATTTCCCCGGTTTCTAATTGTGCGGGTTGGGGGTTAGCAGCGATCGCCACCACATCATTACTAGCAATATAATCTTTTACCCGTTGACGCAACTTAGTTAAGATAGCTTCTTGATCCTCATCTGTATATAAATCAGTTTTATTGAGAACCAAGAGCGATCGCTTACCAATTTCTGCTAAACCCTTCAACGGCTCATATTCAGAACGCCGTAAATCATTATCTACCACAAATAATAATAAATCTGCTTCCGTCGCCAAAGCCCTGGCCAGTTGTTCTCGTTCTGTGCCGGCAACTCCCGCTTCTAAAATTCCTGGCGTATCGGTAATTAAAATTTTTCGTTCTAATCCCTTTAAGCGTAAACAATAGGTTTCACCCACCTGAGTTGTACCCATTGGCGCATTTACCTGCCCGACTATCCGCCCCATAATCGCATTTACTAAGGAAGTTTTGCCAGCACTCCCTGTTCCAAACACCACTACTTGAATTTCCCCCCGTGCTAAATTCGCTTCTATTTCCTTAGTGCGACTCAGTAAAGCTTGACGGGTAACTTCATCTTGAATTTGTGCCACCTGTTGACGTACAGCTTGCAGAGTGCTAGAAGCCGCATCAGACTTAGCCGCAGGAATTTGGCTAGGGGTAACGCGTCTGCGATTACGTCGTGATTTTTCCTCACCAGACCGCAAAACCAAAACATAATATATAAAGGCTGCAACCAACCCTGCCAAAAGAACAATCAGCAGCAACAGCAGCAGATTACCTAATAGGGGAGAATAGGATAGTTGCCAATAAAGCCGAGTCAGGGAATCAATCAGCCACAGGGCTAACCCCAAAATGATAATCAAACCAACAATGAGCGTGACTAGGCGAGACAGAGGCATGAATCACAAAAATGAGAGGATATTAAGTAGGCAGATGCTTCTGATCTTAATCGTCGTCATCAACTACGTACAGTACAAAAAGACAAATTTTGCTAAACTCAGATGCAGTGCATATCCAATGTTCCCTTAAATTCAGTCAACAGCGAATAGTGCAGAAGATTGGTAATATAATGTTAAGAATCCGCGTTTAGTTGGTTCGCGGAAGTGGGGAGTTAGAGGATTTGAAAAGCATCTAATTTTTTATTTAGAAAGGGATGAGTATATTTAAATTGTTCGATTAATTCATGCTGCACGGGATATTTCACAGATTTTAGCTGAAGAAGAATAGTTATGATTAAGGTAAAAATATACGATCAAATGGTTGCTTGCGATAACGCCGATAAATATTAAAGTCTTTGTCTAGAGTTGCAATAGCAGAGATATTTAATCTTTCCGAAATAGCAATCAGCGATAAATCGGTAAAATCTCCTGGTAGATCCTGATAACTTGTGTTAAGTTCCTGGATTCTTTCATAGTCCGATGGCAGTAAATGTTCACATAAAAATACTTCCAGTGATAAAGCAGATAAAAATTCGTTCTGCACTTTTGTATTTGGGGCAAGTAACCACATCACTTCTGTAACATAGGCAATTGTTGTGATGAGTTGACTGGTACAGGTACTAAAAAAATTAATAACTTTTTGGTGATACTTGTCTTTACGGTCATAGAAGGCAACAAGAATCCCAGTATCAATTAATATTAGGGGATAATTATTATTCATGAGTTCTTGTTTGATGTCTTGCTTGAATTATGTCAGAAATTGCTTTTTTGCGTACATCTCTATCTGACAAATCTCCTGATCCTTCTAGTAAAAATTTGGGATAACCGCCCATTCTTTCTAATACTGTTTTAGGTGGAGCTTGATAGTTGTTAACAGATGTTTCTAAAGATGAGATAAATTTTAAAACAAGTGAAATTTGTTGATCATCAAGGTTGGCAATCGCTTCTAATAGTTTTTGGTGTGGACTGGTGGAGTACATAGAAATTTATTACTGTTGTGATAATTTACAGTTTAGCAAATAAGAAAAGCGATCGCATCTTTTCACATTTTTCAAATAGCGATACCTTCGGTAAGCTATCTCTACGAGACGCTACGCGAACGCTAACGTACTCCCCACATCCCCAAAAAGCGATCAATCTCTCATTCTCACTGTAGCAGAATAGCAGTTTTAGGTATTGGGTTTGAATAACAAAAGTATAGTCATATATCCATATTTTGTTATCTCAACCCAAGCTATTGCTAAACCCGTACAAATTCAACGGATAAACCCCCTCTAAGTATTAACACAAATAAATAAGTCTAAACTCAACAATTCTTAAATCTTAACGCCTATACACAATTATAAAATGCTTCCCAAAAATTCAAGAAGATTCTTAATATTTGCAACAATAATGAAGATAACAGCTTGGAGTCATTACCTGTGAACCCTCCTACCACCACCCCAACACAAACCCAAAATCGCAAAGCGGATCATATCCGCATCTGTCTTGAGGAAGATGTCCAAGGTCAGCAAGTCACTACCGGACTAGAAAAATATCGTTTTATTCATTGTTGTTTACCGGAATGCGATCGCACCGACATTGATATCAGCACGACTTTTTTGGGAAAACAGCTTCACGCACCAATCTTAATATCTTCCATGACTGGAGGAACAGAACGCGCAGGAATGATTAACCGTCGTTTGGCAGAAGTCGCCCAGCAATATAAACTAGCGATGGGTGTAGGTTCTCAGCGTGTAGCTTTGGAAAAACCCCAAGTTGCTGATACTTTCGCTATTCGTAAATACGCCCCAGATGTGCTTTTATTTGCTAATTTAGGTGCTGTACAACTTAATTATCAATGTGGTGTTGATGAATGTTTGCGAATTATTGATATTTTAGAAGCTGATGCTTTAATTTTACACATTAACCCGCTACAAGAGTTCATTCAACCCAGAGGTGATACTAATTTCCGGGGATTGTTTGACAAAATTGCCGATTTATGCAGTAAATTACCAGTTCCTGTCATTGCCAAAGAAGTCGGTAATGGTATTTCTGGGAAGATGGCTGAAAAACTTATATCCGTAGGAATACAGGCTATTGATGTCGCAGGGGCTGGTGGTACATCTTGGGCTTTGGTAGAAAGCGAAAGAGCCGAAACATCATTACAGCGTAGATTAGGAAAGACTTTTGCCGATTGGGGGATACCGACAGCAGAATGTATTACCAGTATTCGCGCACAGTTACCGGAAATACCTTTAATAGCGTCTGGGGGGTTACGTCATGGGTTAGATGTAGCCAAAGCGATCGCTCTTGGTGCAGATATCGCTGGTTTAGCAATGCCTTTCCTGCAAGCAGCAGATGTATCATCAACTGCACTACAAGAATTGACAGAAGTCTTAATTGCCGAAATCACCACCGTGTTATTTTGTACTGGTAACAGAACTTTGTATCAGTTAAAGCAATCTGACAGTTTGCAGCGTATACAATAAAAAGAGGCAGGAGTCAGGAGGCAGGAGTTATTTTTTTAATTGTTCTGTTCCCTGTTCCCTATTCCCTATTCCCTTTCCTACCAGATATGATAGGTATTCAAAAGGACATATTATAACCAATGAATAACTTTTTTAAACAAACTTGTGCTAGTTTAATTGGTAGCTTACTAGGACTGATTATTTTCTCTGGTGTTGGTAGTCTAGGCTTATTATTTATCATTATCGCTGCTACTGCTAAAGATACAAGTCCACAAGTTAAAGATAAATCTATGCTGGTGTTTGACTTGTCAATGAAAATCACTGACAGTCAACCTAGTTCCAGTGACTTTCTGCAAAAAACCTTAACAGGTGTAGATGAAGAACAAATCACACTCCGCAAAGTGATTGAAACTGTGGAAAAAGCGCAACGTGATCCGCGTATTGTGGGTATTTATATAGATGCTACCAAGTCAGGTACAGCGAGTAGTTTGGGTTATGCTTCCCTCAAAGAAATTCGTCAAGCGTTAGATAAATTCCGTGCATCTGGGAAAAAGATTATCGCATATAGTACAGATTGGAATGAACGGGAATATTATCTGAGTTCAGTAGCTGATAAGATTGTACTCAATCCTGTAGGCATGATGGAAATCAACGGTTTGAGTTCACAACCGATATTCTTAACAGGAGCATTGGAGAAATACGGGATTGGTGTTCAAGTAGTACGGGTAGGGAAATTTAAAGGAGCAGTAGAACCTTTTCTCCTGGATAAACTGAGTCCAGAAAATAGACAACAAACCCAAAAATTATTAGATGATGTGTGGGGAGAGTGGCGAACTTCTGTAGGTAAAAGTCGGAAAATTCAACCGCAAAAATTACAGGCGATCGCCAATAACCAAGCTATTTTAGAATCTACCGCCGCAAAAGCTAACGGTTTAGTCGATCAAATAGCTTACCAAGATGAAGTATTTGCTGATTTGAAAAAGTTAACTGCTAGTGATGAAGATGATAAAAACTTCCGACAAATTAACATGACTGATTATGCCGAAGTTCCTGGTAAATCAATGGGAGTAGAACGCAACTCAGAAAATAAAATTGCAGTTGTTTATGCAGAAGGAGAAATAGTCGATGGTAAAGGAGAAGATGGACAAATAGGAGGCGATCGCTTTGCCCAAATCTTCAGAAAAATTCGCCAAGATGAAGATGTAAAATCTGTAGTTTTAAGAATTAACAGTCCTGGTGGTAGCGCCACAGCTTCAGAAATCATACAGCGAGAAATAAAATTAACTCGACAAGTTAAACCAGTGATTATTTCCATGGGTGATGTAGCTGCTTCTGGTGGTTATTGGATTGCCAGTGATTCTAATCGCATTTTTGCTGAAAAGAATACTATTACAGGTTCTATTGGTGTCTTTGGAATATTGTTAAACGGTGAAAAATTAGCCAATAATAATGGCATCACCTGGGATACAGTAAAAACAGCCCAATTTGCAGATACTCAAACAGCTGCTCGTCCCAAATCACCCCAAGAATTAGCACTGTATCAACGCAGTGTTAACCGTATTTATAATATGTTTATTAATAAAGTTGCCGAAGGTCGAAAACTACCCCAACAAAAGGTAGCAGAAATCGCCCAAGGTCGAGTTTGGTCAGGTGTAGCAGCAAAACAAATCGGTTTAGTTGATGAAATTGGTGGTTTAAATGTTGCTATTGAATATGCAGCCAAAGCCGCAAAATTAGGTAACGATTGGGAAGTACAAGAATATCCAAGAGTGACAACTTTAGAAGAACGTTTTTTTGGCAGAACACTACAAGAAGCCCAAGCAAAATTAGGACTTGAAAAAAATCTGATTCAGCCAAATAACTCACTTTTAGCAGAATTTGAGAAATTTACACAAGAAGTTGCCATTTTACAGAAAATGAACGACCCCCAAGGCATTTATGCCCGTTTACCTTTTAATTTGAAAATAGATTAATAAGCCTGGGGACTGGGGACTGGGGACTGGGGACTGGGGACTGGGGACTGGGGACTGGGGACTGGGGACTGGGGACTGGGGACTGGGGACTGGGGACTGGGGACTGGGGACTGGGTAATCAATTTTATGTTTCCCAATCAACTGTCAACTGTCAACTGTCAACTATCAACTGTCAACTATCACCAATCATCAATCACTAAAATATAGTGTAAAGTAGTGGGAACTTTACCTCACTCCTCTACTTTACACATCCATCTATGGATATAAAAACGAAACGCTTGTTACTGCTTGTTGTTTCCTGTAGTTTATCTGGTGTTATTTTAGGCGGAACTGCTAGTTGGGCAGAAAGTAAAATGTGTATGCGTGCTGATACAATTACCAGTGAATGTATTACCCAAAACCCAGTCGAAAAAACAATTCAAGGTATGAGTACGGGATTATTAGCTGGTGCGGGTGCTGCTTTTGGTGCAGCTTGGAATTTACGTCATCAAGACTAAACCCAGATCCCCGACTTCTTGGAGAAGTCGGGGATCTATAGCGATAACTGTTAAAAGGTCAAAAGCGATAATTGCGATCGCCTATCCACATACTCGTTGGTACAGCATTACCTTGAGGATCTACTTTCACCCTGACAATGATCGGTGTTCTACTTCCATTTCGGTTTTGCTGTGCTTGCAACAAATCATTATTAATCTGTTGTCTTTGTTCTTCGGAAAGATAATAATTTTCCAAACCGTAATTAATCAACCCATCTTGATAATTACCCTTTAAAGCTACCTGATTATTAGCTAAATAAATCGGGCGATCGCTACTCACACGCACTGGTTTCCAAGCTGCGGGAACATTACGATTAAAATCACGATTCAAACCACGATTAAAATCACGATTCAAACCACGGTTAAAAGATTGTTGTTCCTGCAAAATCAAATATAATGTACTGCCTTGATTGATTCTGCCATTTCTCAGAGAATTTTCTCTTACCCAATCTTTCCAACCCGGTAATCTTCGCAAATTTTCGGTACGAGAGATATTATAATCAAAGGACAAAGCAGAACCCTGTAACACATTATTAGAATATGCAGGTAAAGTTTGCAAAATCACACTTTTACCTGTCATTTCTGTATACATTGCTTGGGTGGGAACTGCTAAAATTAACCCTACTTGCAGCATTAGAGGTGCTACTAACCGCCAAATTGGTAATGGTTGATTGGCCTTTTGTTCAGTAGCAATTAAGTAATCACGAAAAGTTAACTTTTCGGAAAATTCCTTTTCTGGAGTTAAGGTTTTATTTTGTTCTGGTGAGTTATTTTTCATAATTGGTAATTGGTGATTGGTAATTGGTAATTGGTAATTGGTGATTGGGGAAAGGTAATTGGTAATTGGTAATTGGTAATTGGTGATTGGTGATTGGTGATTGGTAATTGGTGATTGGGAAAATACAAATAATTTACCCTTATTCCCTATTCCCTATTCCCTATTCCCTATTCCCTATTCCCTATTACCCATGACTAATAGGATTTATAACGCAGAGATTTAATATATTTTTTAATTCTAATTTCCGCAATTGTAGCCGTAGAGAAGGCGGTTAGGACATTAATCTAAACTAAAACCTTGACACTCAAAGGCGTTTAGCACTGTCACCTGTCACCTGTCACCTGTCACCTGCTATTGTTTTTTAACAGTAGCACGTTCCTGTAAACGACGTTCAAACCAAAGACCGGCAGAAATCAAACCAGAACCACACAATACAAACACCAATGATCTAAATAATAAATCAGTGTCGTACTCTAGAACCCGGCTGATAATTTGCAGGATAAATAATAGCATACCACACCAAAAAGAAGTTCTGTTACTCAACTTTAAACCTTGTTGCATCAGTCCCCAAGCTAACGTGATCAACAGAACATTGAAAACAAAAATGCCTAGTTCAGTAATACGACTTATAGCTTGATGCCAAAAAGGTACAATGACAATGAAACTCAGAAAAATGCTAATGACAGTGATAGTAAAAAATACTTCTCTGCGGGTTGGGTTATGACGATGACGAAACAGAAATAACCATTGCAACACTGCTAAACCGCTAAGAATGCCTAAATCAATGATAGGCAAAGATTGAAAAACATTGGAGAAATTATTTGGCGAATTACCAAAACTGAAAGATTGCCATTGCCAACGGAAAGACAATAAATAAAACACCACAGCAAAACACCCCAAAGCTAAATTACGGGCTATATTTTGAAATAACCGATAATTAACAGTTGGGAACAACAAATCATCATAACTCCAAAATAAAGCAGGTGGTAATGCTAAAGCAAAAGAAGCAACCCAAGGAATAACATCAGAAAAAGTTAATAATGGTAAAGGATTGAGATTGTATTGTAGAGAAAGAGTAAAAGCGATCGCTGCTAAGATAAAAATCACCCGTGAACGACAAATATACGCCAAAGGTACAAACAACAACCAAGAAATTAACGGCGTATGTCGCACAGCTAAACGCGCCCAATTAAAATCACTACCAGCAGACCAAAATTCTCTCAGTCCTAACCAATAACCAATTTGTAACAGGATAATAGCCACAACACCCAAAGAATTGAGTGATAGACTATAAGCCATGAGTAAAACACCAAACCCCCAAGCTAAAAATAACTGGGTAGCTGAACCGCTAATATTAAATATTTGCGCCATCAGCATTAAAGTTGCACCCAAAATTAAGGCGCTGAGAATGAGTAAAGCTTCTCCTAATAGACGTTTGTTGCGTTGTGGTTTTTTACCTTCTCCCTTAGCAAGAGTCGGTTCTCTCCAAGTCAAAAAACCCGTGATAGCAGTAGACAAAAACAAACTCATCAACAAGATAAATTTAACTTCTCTTGACCATGTTTGCCAATTTGCTGCTACAAAGATAATGATACCTAAAATTAAAAGTAAACCACCGACAGCAATGGCTATTAAACCAGAACTTTCTTTTGCAGCCGCTTCTATTTTGTTAAATTGATAACGGTCGGCAATTTGCTGGTATTGGGAAGAACTGATAAGTCCTTCATCTCGCCAAAGTTGTGCTTCTTGGCGCAGTTTTTGTGGAAAATTATCTAAGATCATGACCTCTCCGGTGCAAATGGGTTAAAGGAGGCAAGAGTTGAAAGGCAGGAGGCAGGAGGGAGGTAGGAGAAAGCTTACAGGGGGATTCAAACCCACCTTTAATCGAAGACAGCTAAATCTGAGATTGTGGCTCTTGACTTAAACCCATACAGGCGAGGCAAAAAGACTTTATTGTTTATTGAAAATTTTCCCTTCTGCCTCCTGCCCTCTGCCTTCTGCCTCGCCCGAAGGGCAGTTAATTTAACAACTGTCAAAAAACGGTTAGCTTCTAGCCAAAGGCCAGAAGCCGCGCCGGACGCGCTTTAAAAACGCAATCTCAATGTTGGTCATTATCTTTTCAGTATGCAGCCAAATGCCTTAATTACATTGTTCTGGTGTAACACTTTCAATATTGTGCTAAATAGCTAAAATTACCCAATTTGTAAATATGGAAAAGCCTTCAAATTTATTACTTAAAGTTGCCCGTCGTTTATTTGATGATGCAGATGAACAAGCAAAGTTTATTGCATCTTTAGTTAATCCTCAACCTTTTGCACCTTGTATTCTTTGGTGTCAAGACAAGCTTGAAGTTTCACCTTTTGCAGTAGAAACACCAACACTTTGGCAACCAGAATTTGTAGATCGTTTATCTTTGGGCGAAAAACCAGGTCAACATCCTTTACATCAACAAGGATATTTTTATTGTTTAGATTTTTCTTCTGTATTTGCGGCTTCTGTGTTGTTAACAATTAATCAACCAGTACCTTTAGTATTTGATATGTGCGCTGCACCAGGAGGCAAGAGTGTATTTGCTTGGAAAGCGTTAAAACCTGATTTATTAATTAGTAATGAAGTCATTGGTAAACGTTTAGGGATGTTAATTTCTAACTTGAAACGTTGCCATATTCAACCTAGTTGTGTGGTAAATCGAGATTCTAGTATTTTTGTAGAGATGTTTGCAGAATCTAGTAATTTAGTCTTAGTTGATGCACCTTGTACGGGTCAATCTTTACTAGCAAAAGGTGAAAAAGCACCGGGTTGTTTTCATCATACTGCAATTAATAAAAGTGCTAATCGTCAAAAAAGAATTATTGCTAATTCAGCCCAAGTTGTTGCACCTCAAGGGTATTTAGTTTATATGACTTGCACCTATTCCCCAGAAGAAAATGAGCAGGTTTGTGAATGGTTGTTAGCAAGATTTCCCCAATTTCAAGCTGTGGAAGTTAGTCATTTATCTAAATATCAATCACATTTAACAAGTATTCCTTGTTATCGGATGTTTCCGCAGGATGGTTTGGGTGCTGGTGCGTTTACGGTGTTGTTTAAAAATATGAATGAAGGAGACATGAAAGAGAATAATTTAGACGCTATACTTTCTATGTGTAAATATGATAATTTTACAAAAACCTGATCAATTCAGGTTTTTATTTCTCGTTTTCTCGTTCCCATGATTACCAACCATTCAATACTGCTCGGTTAAGGCTAAAAAGTCATTATATGGTAGGTTGGGTTGAGGAACGAAACCCAACATTCTCAAGGATTTTTTTGGGTTTCGCTGTCGCTCAACCCAACCTACATTTGCTTAACCGATAAGTATTGACCAACCATTTACAAATCTCATTTGTTTATCTGTAGAAAATCGTATAAAATTTATGTCAAATCCAACTCTGAAAGCAAAATATTGGTGGTGGGTATTCGCCACAACTATTGCCATTGTTATTGGTTTTTTCTTGGGTTTATTTTCTAGTTTACCGGCAATCAATTCTTCTTTATCTGCTATTTCCGGTTTTTGGGGTGGTGCGTTGGGTGGTTTATGTGTGGGTATTGCCCAAAAGTTAGTTTTACGCCATCAATTATCTGCTAAATGGATATTAGCCACTACTTTTGGTTTCAGCATTGGTTGTGGTATCGGTAGCCTCATACTTGTTATGACTTCTAATGGTATTATTAGCTCAATTTTTGGCTTAGTCAGTGGTATCATTTCCCTGAGTTTTGCCCAAGCACGAACGATGAAATGGCAGAAAAATAAGACTCTTAAATGGTTAATTGCCAATTCTATTGGTGTTACAGTGGGCGCAGGTATAGGGGTATTAGCTTGTATTATCGCTGGTGTTATTGCTGGGCAAATAGTCAGAGGAGGTTTAGAAACTCTAGGGACAATTTTGCTTGCGGCTACAGTAGCAGGTAGTTTAGTGATGGGATTAACTTACGGTGGCATTACTGGTTTATTTTTGATCAAATTATTGCCAAATCTTCAGACTATGGGTGTAGATTCTGAAAATTTGTAAGTGGTAAATAGGGTTTTATGGGAATGAATTATGGCAGGATCTATCTTACTGTAAATTTGAGGCAGAGCCTCGATTAAGCATTCCCAGTCTCTGACTGGGAACGAGCAGTAATTAATTTTTTAGTGGTTGTTTATGTTAATGTTGTAGTCACTTTTTGTACTTCCTCAATTGATAATGCTAAAGCTTGGGCAATTTGTTCAACAGTTAAACCCATTTGCAATAATTTGGGTATGGCTTCTTTTCTCGCTTGTTCTGCTTGTTCTGCTCGTTGACGTTCAGCTTCTTCTGGTAACAGAACTAAGTTTCCTTGTTGATCATAAAATCTTAACCAAGTGGCGGTTTCTCTTGTTAGTATTCCTTGCCAATTTCCTAACCAAAATTCTAATGTTTCACACCATAACCAGCCTTTTTCATTAGCTGTTAAAGGTTGATAAACAAAATGATTATCTAAATGCCAACCTTTTAAGGAGTGAGGATCAAAAGGATCATAAACAAAATAATCTCTAGTTTTAAAGATGTTTTGATAAAGTTCTTTTTTGAGAACCAAATCTACATTCTTAGTTGAGGGAGACATTAATTCAATAATTACATCTGGGTAGCGTCCTTGTTCTTCCCAAACTACCCAACCTTGACGAGTTTCTTTATTGGGGACATTCAAAACAACAAAAAAATCTGGACCACGAAAATCTTTATTTCTCAGTTGTTCACTACTATAGTAGATAAACATATTCCCGCCAACAAAATAATCTTGACGGTCTGACCATGCTTGTTGTAAAGAATAAATTAAAACATTCATGGCGATGCGGTGGCGGTTACTTTCCAAGGGAACTCCATCATCAAATATTAAATCGGTTGGTGGTAGGGGGGGTTCGTAGTCTGGGATAACCTCAACTGGTGGAGTCTGATTTTCTGTAATATTCGTTAACATGACATCACCTGAGACTATTGACATATTTATCTATGATCTTAGCTGTCAATTGATAAGTATTCAGCCATCAGCTATCAGCTTTCAATGCTAAAATACAAAGAACAATCACAAATGCACAGAGTGTAAATTTACTCAATTAATGCTGCTAAATCTTTGTTTCTGCCATTATAAGCTGATTACTGATTACTGATAGCTGAATGCTGACAACTTCTCAAGTTATGGTAGGTAAGTGTTGACGATTTTTCCACTATGCCACAAGTAATTATTGCCTCTGGTTCTCAAATATCTGCGGATGCTGGTGCTGCTGTTGCTAACCAAGGAGGTAATGCGGTTGATGCTGCGATCGCTGCTACTGTTGTTTCTATGTGTACTGATTTGGGGGTGATGGCTGCCGGTGGTAGTGGTTTTATCACTATCTGGCCAGCTAATGCTGATCCTATTGTCATTGATGGTTATGCAGAGATGCCAGGAAGAGGTTTAGAAGATGAGCGTTTTGGCCAGGGTATTCGGGAAGTTTTCTTTGATTATGGTGGTGAAATTAGTACGGTGCTTGGTTATGGTAGTATTGCCACTCCGGGAATGTTTGCGGCTTTGGGCAAGGCTTGGGAACAGTACGGAAATATACCTTGGGCTGATGTGGTAGCACCTGCACGAAAATGGGCTAAACAAGGTTTTCCCCTTTCTGGGGGTGCGGCGGAATATTTACATTACACCCATGCAGCTATTTTTGGGTGGCATCCTGACAGCTATAAGACGCTACACCATGAGGATGGTACTCCCCTACAACAAGGGGAAATTGTTCATGTTCCTGGACTAGCTGAGAGTCTAGAATTGATTGCCCAGGAGGGGGTACGGGCTTTTTATACTGGGGAATTAGGAAAGCGGATTGTTGCGGAAATTCAGGAAAATGCAGGTTTGTTAACGGCGGCGGATCTGGCTGCTTATGAGGCGGTAGAGCGATCGCCTATTTGCATTAATTTTGATCATTGGCAAATTGCAACTAATCCTCCTCCCGCTGTGGGTGGTGCTTGTTTGGCGGCAATGTTGTTACTTTTAGATGATAATTCTGTGCAAGAATGGAATTTAACGACTGTTAAACAAATGGTAGAGGTGCAACACGCAGTTTTAAACTACCGCAACCATCATCTTGATTTTAGCAGCGATCGCACTGGGGAAACTGCAAAACTCCTAGAATTAGCCCGTGTGGGAAAACCGCAAACTCTGTTATCTTCACCTTCAACTATTCACATTTCCACCGTTGATAGTAACGGTTTAGCTTGTTCTATTACCGCTTCTGCTGGTTATGGTTCGGGAGTGATGGTTGGTGGTACTGGGTTTTGGTTGAATAATTCTTTGGGAGAAATAGAATTACATCCCCAAGGATGTCACCATTTAAACCCAGGAATGCGTTTAACTTCTAATATGTCCCCAACTATTGCTAGATGTGCTGATGGTAGGGTTTTAGCTATTGGTTCTCCTGGTGCTTCTCGTATTACCACAGCCATAGCTCAAGTATTGCTGAATTTTGTTCATTTGGGAATGTCATTAGAAGAGGCGATCGCCCATCCTCGTCTTCATGTTGAAACTAGGGATGGTAAACCTACTGTAGTCATGGAAGCTGGTATTCCCAAGGATGAAATAGGGGGTTTTATTACCCATTGTTTCCCTAAACTCTCTATGTATTTTGGCGGAGTGCAGGCCACTTTATGGCATCCCCAACATGGTTTATCTGCTGCTGCTGATCCCCGTCGTACTGGTGGGGTTGCTAGGGGTGGTAATTGACAATTGACAATTGACAATTGACAATTGATAATTGTTTCATTAAAGGTTTAAAACCTACCCTTGAAAGGGGAAAAAGCCAAAAATTCTGCTTTTGAAATCCTCTGAATTTCAGGGATAGGTAATTGTCAATTTTTAATTGTCAATTATAGGAGCATCCTAAATGTGTAAGTTTATTTTTATCTCACACAGCAAATTACCCCAGGCTTTATTTGATTGAACCGCAAGGGACACAAAGTACACAAAGGTAAAAGAGTTGGAGAGAGTTTTTGGTGTTGCTGCATTTATTTTTTCTTATTTTTTCAAAATTTGGATGCTCCCTCAATTATCAATTATCAATTATCAATTATCAATTATCAATTGATCACCAACTCTTGCAACACCTGCTGTAAATCACTTGTTAACTCAGATACCGCTTGTCTTGCACCTACTCGACTACCTTTATAGGTGGGATAACGTTCAGATACAGATATTGGTTTACCTACGGAAATTTTGGCTTTTTGTTTACCTAATTCTGGACGGTTTAAAGGATTATTACCTTTAATTTTATTCACCATATCCCATAATAGTAAAGTCGTTTCAGCAAATCTTTCTACTGTGGGTTTTTCGCGGATATAAGTACCAGAAACTGCTACAAAACTTTCTACTAATCTCATGTGCCACATCCGAAAATAAGCTTCTTCGGCGATTCTATCCCCTAGACTTTTCTCAATGGTTGATAATGATTTCATATCTTTAAAATCTTCCCTAAATATATAATTCCATCCGGCTTGTTCTACCCTTCTACATCGATCATTCCAATTACCTCTTGATGGTAAATCAAAATATTGTTCAGCAATGAATAACGCTATATTCATTACAGATTGTAATCGGTAAGCTAAGGCTTCATTTCTATCTTTAATTTCCCCATTAGTAATCTTTTCATCTGGCAAGGTTTGATGATAAAATTTGCTGTAAAAATTCTCCATGATAGCTAATAATTGTTCTGCCAAAGTCAATAATCGGGGATAAAGTAACTCAAAGGAACTACTATTATTAGCTGATTGAAAATTTAAACCACTCGCAATTTCTAACTGAGTTAATAAATTAGCGATCGCATCCCAAGGTTCATCAACATAACTATATTTTAACCCAATTGGGACAATTAAAACTTCTTCATTTCTCCCTGCTTTTTGTAAATCTTCTACACACCAAAAACCCATTTGAGCAATACCCGGTTCTAAAGGGCTAATAATTTCTGATAAACCATTATTAGCACCTTCGGGAGCAGCGGCCATGGGGAACTTACCATTAATATATAAATCTCTGGCAGAACGCAACCCCATCCAGTCAGCTTTACCTCTTTGAATAGGAGTACCACCTAAATTAGCAGCTAACCAACCTATATATTTACCAGCCCATAAAGGAATACCCCGATCATAAATAAAATGGGCATGAATGGGATATTGTAAATTTATATTTTGCTGTTTTGCTACCTTGGGTAAAAGCTGAGAAAATAAATAAGTTAAACAAAAAGGATCTTCTGTTTTTGGATGACGAAACGCTAACATAAACCGAATTTTACCAGCTTGAAACTGATCATAAAGCTCCGCTAAAACTTCTACATTTTCTGCTTCAATTTGGTTAATGGGAGTTTTCCAGCTGATCCAGTGGGGTAATAACAAATGTACGCATTTTAACAACAAGGGGTTAAAGGCTGGGGGGATAAATTCTAAGGGTGGTTGCGCCTGATACATAAAAAATAGGAGATCAAGGAGTCAGCAGATCAAGGAGTCAGGAGATCAAGGAGTCAGGATATCAAGGAGTCAGGAGATCAAGGAGTCAGGAGATCCAGGAGTCAGGATATCAAGGAGTCAGAATGAGTCAGAAGGATTACTTGTTTAAAATAGCTTTAGCATAACTATCTAATAACCTACTCACTTCCTTTAATTGCAACATTAATTCTGATGTATCACCATATTGTAAATCATTTGCCAGAATAAGATAATATCTACATTCTTCCACAGAAGCTTGTGCAATATTCATAAATCTTGCTTTATCTGCATCTCCTTTTTTCTTAAACCCTTCTGCAATATTTGCAGGAATAGAAACAGATGCACGTCTAAACTGAGAAGTTAGCCCATATATTTCTGATTTAGGAAAATTAGCCGTTAATTGATATACTCCTAATACAAATTGATGTGCTTTTTGCCAAACTATTAAATCTTCAAATGTTCTTGCAGGTTGCATAATTATGACATAGGAGATCGAGGAGTCAGGAGATCGAGGAGTCAGGAGATCAAGGAGTCAGGAGATCCAGGAGTCAGAAGGCAGGAGTCAGGAGGCAGGAGGCAGGAGGCAGTCCCCAGTCCCCAGTCCCCAGTCACCAGTCACCAGTCCCCAGTCCCCAGTCCCCAGTCCCCAGTCCC
>NZ_JACJPT010000081.1:0-23432 GCF_014696195.1 Sphaerospermopsis sp. FACHB-1094
TTGCCATTACCACCAAAGAGGGTATCATTACCAGCATTACCAAAAAGTTGGTTGTTTTGAGAATCACCAATAATGGTGTCATTTTGACTTGTTCCTTTGACATTATCAAAATTGGTGACGGTAAATGTTCCCACACCTGGTACACCATTAACAGTCAATTGTTGTGCTTGTAAATTTACATTAACAGAAGCCGTATTTCCCGCAGTAGATACATCAATGGTATTATTAATCGCACTGGCATCAGCGATAATTGTCTCTATTTGAATCAATTGATCATTTCCTAGTCCACCAGTTTTAGTAACAATTCCCGTTGGTGATAAAGTTATGCTTTGACCTAGTTGGCTATAGTCTGCTGTATCATTACCTGCTCCACCATTTAAGGTATCATTACCTGCTCCACCCTTGAGAATATTATTACCACTGTTACCAGTGATCACATTATTATTGCCATTACCTGTACCATTAATATTACCAGTACCAGTTAATGCCAGGTTTTCTAGTCCAAATCCCAAGGTGAAGTTCACGGAGGAGAATACTGTATCAACACCACCTAAAGCATCGTTATAGTATTCCGTAACTACATCACCTGCATTATCTACATAGTATGTGTCACTGCCATCACCACCATACAGGGTATCAGCACCTAAACCACCAATGAGGGTATCGTTGCCATTACCACCATCAAGAATGTCATTGCCATTACCACCATCAAGAATGTCATTGCCATTGTAGCCGTAGATGGTGTTATTTGCAAGTGTTCCCACTAAATAGTCATTTCCATTTGTGCCAGGTATGGTAGTCATATATTTGACCTTGATTCTGTTAAAAAGGTATTTATACAACCCATTTATTGCACAACTTAACGTGATATGTCAAACGTGGGACTGACCAATTCTTTTTCCATCATCCCCCAAAAGCCTCTCCTCTTGACAAAATTCTTTCAGGCTTAACTTGTCACCAATGTAAGCTGTTGTGCAGCTAGATTGTATAATAGGGAATTAGGTAACTAAGCTATCGCTTCTGAATTATGCCAACAAAAAACTATCTATCTCAAGAACAGAGAGAAAATCTCTTAAAACACTTAAAAGAGCAAGATAATCCTTATGTAAGAGAGAAAATACTGATATTATTGTTGATGAATGATGGAAAAACTTACCAGGAAATAAGTGATTTTTTAAACATAGCATACACAACAGTAGCATATTGGGCAGTGCATGGAGATCCGGATAACATAGACAGTTTTTTAGATGGAAGAAGAGAAGGTAACTTCCGTAAAGTCACAAAAGAATATGAGAATTTGTTGTTGGAAGTAATTGAGAAGAACCCTGATAAATGTGGATATGAATTTGGCAGATGGACATCATCAAGACTAGCGACATATCTAGAAATAGAGACATGAATAAAATTAAGTAGTTCACAAGTAAGGAGAATTTTAGAGAAAAAAAAGTACGTTTACCTTTGGGCAAAGTATAGCCTAGAGGATAAACAAAGTCCAGAGAAGCGTAAGTTATTTAAAGAAAAATTAGCTGAATTTTTACCACCTTATAGTCCAGATTATAATTTAATTGAACTGGTATGGCATTCAGCGAAAGAATATATAGCTCACAGATTATTTGAATCGGTAGAACAGTTAGAGGAATTATTAAATAAATTACTAAATGAAGGAGGTCTTATTATTAAATGGGAACGTAAAGTTAAAAATAAAGGCAATGCTGTTTATTCGATTTAGCTGCACAACAGCTTACTCACGCTGAAATTTCAGACTTTTGAAAAAACTCAAATTATGACCTTGTAAAGTATAGTCAAGAAAAATGAACAATTATTAACCCAAGTTGCTAGTTATAACTATAAGCCTTCTAGATACCCCTAAATCCCCATTAAAAAGGGGGACTTTGATTAATTTACCCCCTTTCTAAGGGGGGTGATGGGGGATCTAATCGAGAAATAAACCTGAATATTTGTAACTAGCAACTTACGTTATTAGAGATAATAACTGTACATAAAACAGCGGATAGATGCACCATGTCACAATTAGAAAAATTCTTGAAAATGGCAGAAGATGAACTAACCGAGTACAGCACTGATGCCAGGAAGATAGAAAAACTACGCAGGAAGATAAGTTTATCCTTATCACTAGTACAACAACGGCAAATGAAATCGGAATTATTAGCTACAATGCAATCTAGTAAAATTGCAGAAATAGTAGAGGAACAAAGACAAGCCGCAGCCTTACCATTTTGGGGTATTGCTGGCTTGGGTTTATTATTAGGAATTTCTCTGAATCAACCTATCGGTTTATTAGCAGCCATAGTGGGGACTGTAGCAGCTTTTAGAATCCAAAAATGGGGTTGGCAGTTACAAGCAAAACGTCTATTGTTACGCACCTTGGAAGATATAGAGGAACGTATTACTCAACCGAGTAAATAAGGTTACATAGGTTTGTGTATGAATGAAACTCAAAAATCAGAGTCAGAAACCTGATCTATACGGAAAAAACAGTAATCAGGAAAAGTGGCGACTGGTTTTTGGTATCCTTTACTGATTACATAGATTACCAAAAAACTAGATAAAATCTAGACAAGGCTTATGTCCTTGCTAAACTAACAATTGTTACTCTGAGACATCGGTTATTACTAAAAGACCATTGATGGAGCTATTATGACCAAGTATGATAAAATATTTCAGTCAAAAAAAATCTCACAAGAATCATTGAGTCCAGAAGAAGCGGTAGCAGCTATAGGTGTAATTACCGGAATAGTTGATTCTTCCATTGAAGACTTAGATGCAGAAAGTTTAGCAGGTATTCTCTGGGAATTTGAGGTTTTTAATGAATACTCAGCCGAGGAAATGCTAGAAATAGTTGATAGACTGGTAGCGATCGCCCAAGATGAAGGACTAGGGGCATTATTTAACACCGCCAACGCCAGCCTCGTAGATGAAATAGTATTAGATGCCTTTGCTGCTGGGGTGGTAATGCTTTTAGACGACGAAACCCTAACTATTCCCACACCAAAACAGGCGTACATCAAACAACTACAACAAGCCTTAGAACTAGAAGATATAGAAGCAGAAGAAATGATCAAAGAAATCATAGCTGCAATAGAAGAAGCAGAATATCAAGAAGAATATGTAGACATAGAACAGGAAACAATATTATTAGATGAATTTGGGCAAGAAATATATCAATCACCTTTGGGTAATTTTATTGTTCCCATACCAGTTACCCCAGAACAGGGAGGAAAAATTCAAAGTCAAGAAGGAATAGTTGGCTTTTCTGATGATGTTGGAACTTTACTGAGAATTGATTATTATCCTCTTCCAACCGAACATTTAGCAACAATGGAATCTCAGGGACAGGAAACATATCTCCACTCTATTTTAATCGAAAAATATTTACCACAAGCCATTTTTGTTAATGTCCCAGGTGCAGAAATCAAGTATACAGAATATTTACAAGATACCTTAAAAGGTTATTATTATGTATTAGTTGATATGCCCAAAGGTTCAACAATTTCCAAACAAGAAACTAACGGCAATGCCATTAGATTAGATGCTTATCGGGGTTTGTTAGCTTTCATCAATGGTGACTTTTTGTATATAGTTAGCAGTCAGCGGACATTTTTCAATGGTGATAGTCCTGGTCCTATTTTGGATGAAGCGGAGGATATTAAACAGAATATTTTAGAGTTTATCGAGACGATGGAGTTTAGTTAGTAGGTGACAGGTGACAGGCTTCGCCGTGAGCGTCAGCCGAACAGACAAATATTACAAAATGCCTTTCCCTAGTACCCTACGCTTTAATGCTACTATTCGAGGTCTTGCACCTTGACCAGAAAAACCTAAACCTTCTCGAAAAATTTCCGGCATATAAAATCGCGCTATTTCCTCTTTTTCTTTATCTTCATAAATTACCCCAATTTCTTCTAACATTCTTACAGTTTGCTGATCCATGTTGAACTGCTCGACAGCAAAAGGTATTTTTCTTTCAGAAGCAGGAGGAAGTTGTTCATCTACCCATTTTTTAAAAGCTGGATATTCTTCTGTAGCTTCTCTCACCTTTTCTTCACTACATGGTTTTAAAGCTCGGCGAATAGCTTGAGGAGGTAATAGTCGATTTGTATACCACTTTTCAAAGTTTACATCTTTAGCATTATCTAATGTAATCTTAGCTGCATAATGCAAAAAGCGCACAATATCTCTCGCCTGAAGTTTACCCTTAAAATCAGTTAAAGCTGCAAATACCCAAGAAGCTGTATATGCTTCTTTAGATGATTAGTACCGTAGCTGGTTTTTTGACGAATAATTCTTCTGACATCGAGCCAAGTAAATAATTTTATTTTTTTTAGTTCATTCATAATTTGTCAATTTTCTTTGCAATCCATTTTGATATTTCTAACAGTTTATTTTCTATATATTCATCGGTTTGTGGTTTTTCTTCTTTTTTAGTAATTATACCAATAATATTTGCGCCATATCTCCATATTTGGTTAATTTGTCCACTATCTAATCTTCTCTTTTCTTGTTTATTCTTTTTATTATTCCTTTTATCGGGTATATCCTCTATCCGTATTTCAGGTAGTTTTAAGTCGCCTTGTGCTTCTACACAATCTAACATATCATTGATATTATGTCCGCATTCAATAATTTCTTGGCATAAATCCAAATCAGTGCGAGGACAACGCTTTTTTTTCATGAAAATTGCTTTAAGACCACATTCGACGGCATAAAATAATAATAACCGATGGGCATTGGTATGAGGTTGAGGTGTTTTGTAATAAGCAGATATATTTCTCAGCCAAGCTTTCTCCATTTCCTTGTCTGTAAAAGGTATTTTTGCCATTAAGTTATTTTGATTTCCTGTAATTAAAGAATTTCCTCAATTATTCTAAGTCAAAATTGCTCCCCCCATTAACCGCGCATACCTATACTGCAACTCATCCCGCATCAGAGTCCAACGCGCTAAACTCGTATCCATATCAATCACTTTCTCTGCTGCTTGTCGCGCTAACAGCAACACATCCTCATCTTCCACCAAACTGGCTAAAGTAAAATCCGCTACTCCAGATTGTCTAGTCCCCATCACTTCCCCAGGACCACGAAAACGCATATCCATTTCCGAAATAAAAAACCCATCCTGAGACTGTACCAGCACCATCAACCGTTGTTGTGCATCAGGACTTCTGGAACTACTCATCAACAAACAATAGGACTGCGCTGCACCCCGACCTACACGCCCCCGTAATTGATGTAACTGAGATAACCCAAATCTCTCCGCGTGTTCAATTAACATCACCGTCGCGTTAGGAACATCTACACCCACCTCTACCACCGTAGTAGAAACTAAAATCTGCGTTTCATTATCCCGGAATTTATTAATAGCTTCCTCTTTTTCTGCGGAAGTCATTCTTCCATGCAATAACCCCACTTGAAACTCAGGAAAAACGCTTTCTTGTAATTTTTGATGTTCATCTATTGCAGAACGCAAATCTAATTTTTCCGACTCTTCCACCAAAGGCAAAACTACATAAATCTGCCTACCTTGGGCAATTTCTCTCCTTATTAAATCATAAGCTTGGGGTCTTTGTTGACCAGTTAACAAAGATGTTTTAATTGCTTGTCTTCCTGGTGGTAATTCATCAATTTGACTCACATCTAAATCACCATGAACTGTTAAAGCTAATGTTCTAGGAATAGGAGTTGCAGTCATGGTTAAAACGTGGGGTTGTTCACCTTTTTGCTGTAATTTTGCCCTTTGTTCTACCCCAAAACGATGCTGTTCATCAATGACAACTAAACCCAAACGTTGAAAATTTACCTTATCTTGAATTAACGCATGAGTTCCCACTAAAAGAGGTAATTCACCTGTTTCTAACTGAGAATGAATTTCTCTTCTTTTTGCTGTTTTTGTTGAACCTGTTAATAATTCAACTGGTAAATGTAACAGGTTAAACCAACTAACTAACTTTCTATAATGTTGTTCTGCTAATACTTCAGTGGGAGCCATCAAAGCTGCTTGATAACCAGATTGAATTGCTGCTAAAATCGCCACCACAGCTACCACAGTTTTACCAGAACCTACATCACCCTGCACTAAACGATTCATGGGTGTAGGTTTTTGTAAATCATTGAGAATATCGTTAATAACTCTTTGTTGAGCATTAGTAAATTTAAAAGGTAAAATCTCGTTAAATTGTTCTAATAATTTGCCTTTTGGTGCTAAAACGGCACTTGTTTGAATTGCCTTGGCTTGTTTCTGACGTTGTAATAAACCCAGTTGTAAATAGAAAAATTCATCAAATACTAAACGCCGACGAGCATATTTTAAAGTATCACTATCTTTAGGAAAATGAATATTAGGAATTGCATCTTTTAATTCCATTAATTCATATTTTTTTCTTAAACCAACTGGTAAGGGATCTTTTAAATTTGCTGCCGCAGGTAAAGCTGCCATTACCGCTTGTCTGACGGTATTTGCAACAACTCCTTCCGTTAAACCATAAATCGGTACAACCCGCCCAATAGTAAAAGATTCTATCGCATCACCAGGATTAGCTAATACTTCTATTTCGGGATTATCTAAGGTTAAACCATATTTACTGGCTTTCACTAAACCACAAGCAGCCACCACACTACCCACAGCATAACGTCGTTTTAAACTTTCTTGCCAACCACGACTACTAAATCTAGCACCGGCATAAAATCTACTAACTTTTATTTGTCCACTTTTATCTTTTAATAATAGTTCTAAAATTGATAACTTTTGATTTTTAGGACTGGTAAAACAATTACAACGCTTAACTTCGGCGATGATAGTTACTGTTTCACCTCCTTGTAATTCTTGAATGTTAACTTGACGAGCATAATCAATATAATCACGAGGATAATAAAACAGTAAATCTCTCACTGTTGATAAATCTAAACGAGATAAATTTTCTGCTCTCTTGATGCCAATTTCTGGTAAATCGCTGAGTTTTTGCTCAATTTTTGGCGCTAGTCTCCGACTAGTTTCAGTCACAATAGGAGTTGTTTTAACTGTTTTTGTTGAATAATTTTTTTCCTGGGTTTTAATTTCCTGAGTTTTAATTTCCTGTTTTTTGATTTCTTGTTTTTTTATGTCTTGATGTTGCTGTTCACCCGATTCTAATTGTTGTTGTAATTGATAAAGATAGGTTTTAACTTCAGCAACTAACTGCTGTCTAATTTCTACTGCTAAATCTGGATATTCAGCAAATTGAAAGGCGATATGATGCCAGCGCGATCGCTCTTTTGCTGGTAAACTTTGAGGAAACTTCCCAAAGGTTAAACTGAGAAATTCACTGAAGCGATATTGTCTACCCATCAAATCTACAAACCCATTTTCAGCCTCTACCGCCAAGGCTTTATGCAATCTTATCCAATCGGGAGTATCATTAGTCATTAGTCATTAGTTGTTAGTCATTAGTTGTTAGTCATTAGTTGTTAGTTGTTAGTTGTTAGTCATTAGTCATTAGTTGTTAGTTAATTCTACCCAATCACCAGTCACCAGTCACCAGTCACCTATAAGTTAGTCCTCAAACCAACTCGCACGCCAAGCCGCTTCCGCTTCCGCAATTTTCAATTCTCTGTGTTTCTTTTGATATTCTTTTCCTAATTTATTTAGTTGCAGTAAAATATTACGAATTTGTTTGCGTGCTGACAAGAGTGTGTTATCAGCAAATTCAATGTCTCCTAGTCGCAAGTTCAGGGTTATCAGCTGTGTCAAGCTAGAATCTTCTGATTCATCGTCACTACTGATTTCAATTACTAAATTTAATAGATTAGGCGGACCCGGTATTACTTCCCCAGAAGCTTCTGAAACTGCTGCTGCAGCTGCTGCTAAAATCGGTTCTGGTAGTTTTTTCGGTAAAATTCCCACTTTTTGAATTAAAGAATTGGCATCCTGGGAAACTTTTCTCAGGGTATTCTGAATTCCTTCCTCTAAATCTTGATGCCATTGTGCCACTTCTATGGGGTTGGAAGGATCTAAATATTTTTGCTTTTCTATTTTCGATTGAGGATCGTTTTTACTGTCTTCAGTTTCTTCAGTTTCTTCAGTTTCCTCAGTTTCCTCAAATTCCTCGGTTTCTTCAGCTTCTTCCGTATCTCCACCTTGAAGATAAACAAGCAACTGTTGTGCGCCTTTTTGTCCTAATTTACGAATGCCTTGTTGCAATTGTTGTCGCTGATTCAGTGACAATTTGAGAAATTTATCAGGATATCCTTGAGTACAAACGTGATAAACTGCCAAAATTAACTGTTTTTGTAAAGCTTCACCCAGGATAGTTAAATAATTGACATAATTGCTGTGGAGTTCTGTGGCGATCGCTCTAATCGCTTGTTTTATGGCTGTGATATCCCCTTCTATTCGCTCAATTGCTCTGGCCATATCTTCCTTTTTTTCTCCACCTGAATTGTATTTTGCAGTGAAAATAATTATCCAGATTATCTAGAGTTTTGAATTACTCCAATTGTAATAATAATTGTCAATAAAATACAGGTCAGCAAAATTTGCCAGACCTGTGATTTTACAAATATCAGTTATCAGTTATCAGTGTCATCAACATTCATTTTACCATAAACTGTCTGACCTGTCTACTGTGTACTGATTTAATCATTAGTCAAAAATCTTTAGTCCAGCAGCTTCAGTTAATAACATACTATTAATAACTAACTACTGACTACTGACTCATAACTAAATTACTTAGCGCCATTACTTAGCGCCATTACTTAGCGCCATTACTTAGTGCCATTACTTAGCGCCCATTTGAGCAGCTACTTCTTCAGCAAAGTTACTTTCTTGTTTTTCAATGCCTTCACCCAGTACATATCGCACAAAGCCATGCACTGTAATGTCTTCACCGACTTTAGACTGAACTTGCTTCACTAAGTCTGCTACAGAAATGCTTTGATCGCGGATATAAGGTTGATCCAACAAAGTTAATTCTTTTAGGCGTTTTTCAATCCGTCCTTGAACAATTTTTTCTCTGATGTTCTCTGGTTTATTCGCCAAGTCTTCCTTACCCATTTCAATGTCCTTTTCTTTTTGGACAGTTTCGGCAGGAATTTGGTCTACACTAACATACTCAACATTGGGGCAAGCGGCAACTTGCATTGCTGCATTTTTAGCAAATTTTTTAAACTCTTCGTTACCAGCAGCATCGTCTGTTTTAGCGATTACTTGCAGTAACACACCTACTCTACCACCAGTGTGAATGTAGCTGTCTACTACTCCTGGTGTGTCACCAAGAGAGAAGTTTACAAAGCGTCGCACCTGGATATTTTCACCCAAGGTAGCAATACTTTCTTTGATAAATTCATCTACAGTTACTTCTGCCTTTTCAATGTAGGGTTGAGCCAGCAAAGACTCAACACTATCCGCAGTCGCAGCTTGTTGTGCTAGATTCTTAACTAAAGTTTTAAAAGCGTCGTTACGGGCAACAAAATCAGTTTGACAGTTAACTTCTATCAGTACACCCACCTTACCATCAGGTTGAATGTAGGTGTCTACTAAACCTTCTGCTGCCACGCGATCGCTCTTTTTACCCGCTGAAGCGATGCCTTTTTTACGTAGCCAGTCTATAGCTGCGTCGATATTGCCATCATTTTCCTTCAGCGCCTTTTTGCAGTCCATCATGCCGGCACCAGTTTTTTGGCGTAGCTCTTGGACGAGTTTTGCAGATATTTCCGCCATGTTGCCTCAATTCCTATCCTAACTTGACCTAGAGTTATAATCGCTCACGGGTGTTGAGTATTTCTATCTTACTCAGGGCTGTTGACATTCCCCACGGCTAGAAGCCGGGGGATTCTTGCTTCAAAGGAATTCCAAGAAATTTACCCTCAGCAAGCATCACCGTCTGCCCGACGGCTGCAAGTCCTCTGATGAGAACTACGTAAAGAAAAGCGATGAATTTTAAATTTAGCCTCTGCCAATTTTAGATTTTCGATTGGCTGCACCACAAACAGATGCAGCTTAGACATTGGAAATAAACAATTTGAGATTTGTTGCACCCAAAACAACGGACTTTTCCCAAAAAATCCAAAATCCAAAATCCAAAATCCAAAATTGTTTAGTCCTTATTCTTCGTCGTCATCGCTCATCATTGAGTCAGTGTACTCACTTTCATCGTAGTCGTACTCTTCCTCAGCGCCTTCGTAATCTTCGTAATCTTCTTCTACTTCCAGCTGACCATGACGGCCTTCATAAATAGCATCTGCTAATTTACCAACAATCAGTTTAATCGATCTGATGGCATCATCATTGGCTGGGATGGGAATATCTACCACATCTGGGTCACAGTTTGTATCTAACATAGACACAATGGGAATACCCAGTTTTTGGCATTCTTGAACAGCGTTATATTCCCGACGTTGGTCAACAATTACCACAATGTCAGGCACTTTCCGCATATTTTTAATGCCGCCCAAGTATTTTTGTAGCTTCGCCATTTCCCGACGCAGCATTGACGCTTCTTTCTTAGGCAATAAGTCTAATGCGCCATTTTCTTCCCGACGTTCTAAATCTTTTAGACGTTCTGCTCTAGTTTTAATGGTAGCCCAGTTGGTGAGCATTCCACCCAACCAACGCTGGTTAATGTAGTGAGAACCACAACGGTTAGCTTCTTGAGCAATAATTCCCGCTGCTTGGCGCTTTGTACCCACAAACAAGAATTTTTTACCTTGTTCTGCTTGTGTCCGCATATAGTTGTAAGCATCATCCATCAACTGCGCGGTTTGCACCAAGTCGATGATGTGTACACCATTGCGAGCAGTGTAGATGTAAGGAGACATCTTAGGGTTCCAACGTCGGGTTTGATGCCCAAAGTGAACACCTGACTCCATCATCTGAGCCAAAGAAACGACTGGCATATTTTATAGCTCCTATTCGGGTTAAACCTCCATCCAGGCGTATTTCCACAGCGGAAACACCCGAATCCCCGGATGTGCGGAATTTAGACAACTATACTAGGGTAGCACAATTGTGGCAATTTTGCAGAAATGTTTTGAAAGAAGGAGTTCTAGGAGTCAGGAGTTCTAGGAGTTCAGGAGTTCAGGGAGTCAGGAGTTCAGGGAGTCAGAATTTTTAAGAAATTGGTTAATTATCAAATAGCTGTTTTTGGCACAAGTCTAAAAAAGCTGACTAATAACAACAAAAATCAGCAAATAAAAGAAATTATGTGAATAAAATTCAAACAATAAAATTCAAACATCTTCATATTAAGATAAATATTTTTGTTTCTAAATATGGTGAATTTGATTTATAATAAAAATGTCAATTATCTTAAATTAAAGGTAAAAATACATGAGTATAATTAAACCACCCACAGCAATTGATTTTGATCCTGCCATTGTCGCCAAAGATAAAGATGATCAACCTATCTTAATGATAGATGTGAGATTTTCTGCCATGTATGCTTCCCCAGAACTGGATATATTAAAAATGAAAAAATACCAAAATATTCCTTTTTTAATGTTTGCTAACTCCAATGTGATCAGAATCTTTAAAAGTCCTAATTTTGCAGAAGTAGCCAGATTAGATACCAAAAAAATTTTAGGATTTTATGATGCAGATAGTATCGAAGGAATTATCTATCAATCTACTTTAATAACTTTACTTCAATCCTGGTTAAGAGATTTAGATTATCATTGGAAAAGTGAAAATCCTCCTTACATTGCAGAAATGAAAGAAATTGGTTTATTTGCTCTTTTGGATGATATAACTACAGAGGAGCTACAATTATTATGATTATTATTTATTTAGAAACTAATTCCATTATGGCAATTGCCAAAGGAAGAAATAAAGAATTAGAAGATTTTGTTTATCAGTCTTCAGATAAACTCAAGTTTGTGATACCCAGTATTTGCTTGATGGAAACCCTAGTAGCAATAGAAAGAGAAGAAAAACGTAGTCAATCTTTTTCTCAAACTATTCAAATAGAGATGAATGAAGGTAAGAGGAATAAAGAATTAGCCAATTCTGATTCTTTCGTCAATTATTTAGAACTTTGTTTGATTGACTATGGAAAATTACTACGTGATTTTAGAAAACGTTTTTTGAAGATTCTTGAATATCTGAAAAATCATGGTGAGTTGATTGAACCCAGAATTGAAATTTTGGAAAGTACCTTAAATGCTCCTTTAATACCTGGAAAAAATCAAAAGCGAGATGATTTTATTTTACAGGTGATTTTAGTTCATGCTCAGAATAATTTATCAATGTCCAAAGTATTTTTTAGTGAAAATACTAAGGATTTTGATAATACTAATATTCAACAGGTATTAGCTAATGTGGGAATTAATTATTTTAGTAAAGTATCTAATTTACAAAGATGGTTAAATGAACAATAATAAATGTTGTAATTTAGAATGTAGGGTTTTAGCATTGCTCAACCTAGACACCACGAAAATTGATAAGAAATTAGTTTTAATCAATAATTTAATGTTATATAATATAATAGCATATCATTTACTAAAAATAGGATTTGTAATTAATGACTAATTCTAGTACCATTCGCCAAGAAATATTAAAACAAATCAGTCTCATTCCTGATGAACAATTAAGTTATGTATTAGAGTTTATTCAGAAAATGAATATTGCTGATCAACAAACTCATGACAATGATGAAGATGTAGATGATGAATTGTTAGATATGAGTGCATCTGCATTACAAGATTATCTTACAGGAAAAGATAAAGGAATTTCATCTCAGGAGTTAAAGCGTCAATTACTAGGAGAAGATTTTGCTTGATTATATTATCTTAAAACCTGCCCAAAAATATCTTGAACGATTAAGAGTTGAAGATCAAGTAAGAATTATTCGTGCGTTGGATGGTTTAATCACAGGAACAGAAAATCTTGATATTAAACCATTGAAGGGTAGAGAAGAAAGTCGTTTAAGAGTTGGTAAATATAGGATTTTGTTTATTGAGGATACTGTTAATCAATTATATGTGATCATGGCTATTGGTGCGCGGGGGGATGTTTATAAATAAAGGGTTTTTATGGTTGATAAAAATTATTAGCTATGGAAAGAGGAGGAAGTTGTAATTTATATTTAGGGGTTGCTGAGAAAGTCTTTCCGTGAGGGCATAGGAGTCAGGAGTCAGGAGTCAGGAGTCAGGAGTCAGGAGGAGATTTGAAAATTTCTTTGCCATCTCTTGAAATCCCAAAAAATGCACACTTTTTCCGGTATACCCTTCAAAACCCTTGCACTTTTTTCCTGTTTATCAGCCACTAACCTTTGATATATCAAGGTTAATAATATTAATTGGTGTCCTAACAATAAAGATACTCAAAAAATAGAAGTTAATAAAGAAGACAAAAGTCAACAAAAAACAACTTACACAAACCTCAACCAATCCCCAAAAATCACCCATTTCTACGGAAGAAATAACGAACTATCAACTCTATCTGCATGGATAGAAAACCCCAGCACTCGCTTAATTTCCATCTTAGGAATTTCCGGTATTGGTAAAACCACACTCATTAAACACTTCATTGATACTCACCCCCTACACTTTGATGCAATAATCTGGAAAAACCTTAAACTATCTAACTCCTTAAACTCTATCCTTACAGAAATTATCACCGAAATAAACGTCAATATTCAAAATATAAATACCAACAAATTATTAAAACAAACCTTAGAATTATTCAATCAAAAACGCTGTTTAATTATTCTCGATAACCTAGAAGAAATATTTACACCTCAACAATATGCAGGCAAATATCAACCTGAACATCAAAATTATCAAACATTCCTACAAATGATCACAGCAGTAGAAAATCAAAGCTGTGTAATTTTGATCAGTCAAGAAAAATGCCAAGAACTGATATCCTTAGATGATGAACTTTACCCCATTCATTCCTTAGAATTATCAGGTTTAGGTAATGCAGCTACAGAAATATTAAAAAATCAAAGATTGCAAAATCAAGAACATTGGTTAAACCTAATAAACTTATACGAAACTCATCCTCGATATTTACAATATATCAGCATTTTAATAAAAGATGTATTTCAAGGTGAAATTGCAGAATTTATCCAAGAAAACAATTTAATCTTAACAGAAGATATCAAATCAAACATCCTCTTAACCTGGGAGAGATTAACCAATATTGAAAAACAAACACTATTAAAAATCAGTCAAAATGATCAACCTCTATCCAGAGAAGAAATCAAAAAGCTATTATCCCTCTCATCTCTAGAAATAATCAACAGTATACAATCATTAACACGACGATTTTTATTAAGCAAATCAGAAAACGACGAAAGATTATTTCATCTCACCCCCGTATTGAGAGAATATCTAAAAAATGTATGTTAAAATATTAAATATCACAACTCTTAAACAAATAGGTCGGAAAGATGTCTAACACCCTATATGATCAAGACTTACAATTATGGATAGATGCAACAATTCAACAATTACAAAATCATGAATTTGCATCCCTGGATATTGATCATTTGATAGAGGAGTTAACAGAATTGGGTAAATCAGAAAAAAATGCACTAAAAAGCAACCTAAAAATCTTATTAACTCACCTCCTTAAATTAAAAGTTCAACATAATGTACCAGAGACAATGAAAGCAAGTTGGTATAGTTCCGTCGTCGAACATCGTCAACGAGTGATTGATAATTTAACAGATACCCCATCTCTCAAAAATTACTTAACAGAAGCATTAGAAAAATCTTACCCCGATGCGCGTAAACTTGCCATAAAAGAAGGTAAACTGGCTAAATTTGGAATTACCATACCATCAGAAAATAAATATCCTCTAACTTCTCCCTTCTCAGTAGAGCAAATTTTAGATGAGGATTTCTACCCTTAATAGAAAAATATCACACTTCTTCTATTATATCCCTTCTTCTCTTCTTTGCGCCTTTGCGCCTTTGACTCTTTGCGCGAAATAATCATTTATTCATCATCTCACCATAAGCCTGATAAACCCCCTTCACATTATACCAATTCAAAAAAATCCGCGCAATTTCCAAAGCTAACTGCGGCTTACCCAAATTAATCAACCATTGCAATAAAGGGGCGCTAGTTCTTTCATTAAACAAACCATTTAAAGAAAGCATACCCCATAACAAACGATGAAACAGAGTCATTTGAATCATCATTTTCACTTCCCAAGTGGGATGTTTTTGATAAAACAAAACTCCCATCCTACCCCGTTGAATTTCCTTATCAATTAAATTATCAATTTGTTGTAAACTAAAGGGTGGATGCCAATGATAACCCACAGCTTGAGGACATTTAATTAATTGCAAACCTAAATTTTTTAACCTCACACCTAACTCTAAATCTTCCCATCCATAAAGTTGAAAACCAGTATCAAATAAACCAGCTTTTTCTAACCAATGTTTAGGAATAGCGACATTACCCGTAGCAAAAAAAGCCGCAGAAAAATCTGTGATTTTATAAGGTTCAGAAGTGGGATTTTCAAAATTACAAGTATTAATTACCGCACCGTAAGTAAAAAAAGCGTCGTTTCCTAATTTCTCTCTTCCTTGCAATAAAGCATTACTATGAGCTTGCAAGAAATTAGACAAGACCACCAAATCACTATCAATAAAAATAATCGTATCACCCGCAGCTTTTTCTACCCCTAAATTTCGCGCCGCAGCAGGACCAGCATGATCCTGTTGAAAACACCGCAGATGAGGAAACTCATCTTTATTTTCTGCTAACCAGTCTAAAGTCCCATCTGTAGAACCATCATCTACTAAAATAATCTCATACCCTTCTACAAGGGTTGTATCCTTTAAATTCTGCACTTCTAAAGCGCGGAGGCACTTCTGCAAAATTGACAACCGATTATAAGTTGGTATAACAACACTAAAAAACACTTTTTCACCTACATCACTAAACAACTCAAAATTAAATGTTAAATAGAATTAATGTTAAATAGATTTTTGCCCATATTTTAAATATCTAGCATAGGACAAACCTAGAATTTTGAGCTTGGCATACTACATGAGAATTAGAGAAGTATATGATACTTTACAGGGTTATTACAGAAAATTTACCCAAAAACCAACATTGTGGATGTTCAAAATAGCATAAATCGTAAATTCAGGAAGTTTTACAATTTACGCTAACTCAATTAGTATATAATAGGACTTGCGCACTGTACAAATTCACCATGATGTGCATAAACGAAAATCCGTCGTTTCAGGCTTTTGTCGATTAACTTCCGATCAATAGCGAACTGCTTGCAGCAGCGCTTCGCTATCGCTCAAAAATCATTAAAAAATCACGTTAAAATGGACGAAACCCATACCTCATATTTGGTTGATCCTGTCAATGCGTAAGTCCTAGATATGAAAGTTTTTGCCCAGCGCCATGAATTAAATTTTCCCTACCTATGGGACACAACACAAGATGTAACTCGTAGCTTTGGTGCTGTTAGCACACCTACAGCTTTTTAAATTGATTATGAAGAGATTGTGCGCTATGAAGGACAAATTGACGATCACCCTCAAGACCCATTAGCAACCGGGCAAGATTTTTTAAGAAATGCGATCGCCTGTTTATTTCAAGGTCAAGAAATCCAGCCAGCACAAACCCCACAACTGGGAACGCCATTAGTATGGCGAAAATAAACTAGAACTAGACACAGATTGCCACTGTACTGTTATCTTAAATTGGAGGCAATTGCAACTTATTTGATAAAACGTAACTTCATGGGAACGAATTACCGACGGGTTTTACTTAAACTGAGCGGTGAAGCCTTGATGGGCAACATGGGCTATGGCATTGATCCAGAAGTAGTCAAGGGAATAGCCGAAGAGTTGGCAGAGGTGGTAGCCACTGGCGTTCAAGTCGCTATCGTAGTTGGCGGTGGCAACATTTTCAGAGGCGTTAAGGCAGCATCAGCGGGAATGGACAGAGCAACCGCTGACTACATAGGAATGATTGCCACGGTAATGAATGCCATGACGCTACAAGACTCGCTAGAAAGGATAGGAATACAGACGCGGGTACAAACGGCGATCGCTATGCAAGAATTAGCAGAACCGTATATTCGTCGTCGTGCCATCCGTCATTTAGAAAAAGGACGGGTGGTAATTTTTGGTGCTGGTTCAGGAAATCCCTTCTTTACCACAGATACCACTGCGGCATTAAGAGCAGCAGAAATAGAAGCAGAAGTGATTTTTAAAGCCACCAAAGTAGACGGAATCTACGATGCTGACCCCACCATTTATCCTGAAGCCAAACGTTACACAACCCTCACTTACGCCCACGTTTTGGCTGAAGATTTGCGAGTCATGGATAGTACCGCAATTGCCTTGTGTAAAGAAAATAATATTCCCATTCTGGTATTTGACCTAACAACGCGAGGAAATATTCACCGTGCAGTAATGGGAGAATCTATTGGCACTCTTGTGGGAGGTTCTTGTGAAATTAGCTGAAGCTGAAAGTACGATGCAAAAAACCGTTGAGGCTACTCAACGATCTTTTAACACCATTCGCACTGGCCGCGCCAATGCGAGCTTACTAGATAAAGTACAAGTAGAATATTACGGGACACCTACCCCCCTGAAATCACTGGCAAATATCAGTACACCAGATGCCTCCACCATTCTCATTCAGCCTTATGACAAGAAGAGTCTGAATATGGTGGAAAAGGCAATCTCCTTGTCAGATGTCGGTTTAACCCCCAGCAATGATGGTTCTGTAATTCGTTTGAACATCCCACCTTTGACATCTGACCGTCGTAAAGAATTTGCTAAACTCGCTGCTAAGTATGCCGAAGAAGGTCGAGTTGGTATTCGCAATATCCGTCGTGATGCTCTTGACTCAATTCGTAAACAGGAAAAAAACGCGGAAATTTCCGAAGACGAATCACGAGATCAGCAAGATAAACTACAAAAACTAACCAACAAATATACAGCGAAAATCGACGACTTGCTGGCAGAGAAGGAAAAAGACATTACAACCGTCTAAATTGGGGACTGGGGACTGGGGACACTTCGACAAGCTCAGTGCATCGCTGGGGACTGGTGATGGGGTTATTAACCTCCCCTGCTCCCTGCTCCCTGCTCCCTGCCTCCTACCTATTCCCTATTCCCTTATTTATGTACGAATGTATCATTGTTGGTGCTGGTCCGGCGGGTGGATCAGCAGCTTATCATTTAGCCAAACAGGGACGCTCAGTATTAGTTTTAGAAAAAGCATCTCTGCCCAGATATAAACCTTGTGGTGGTGGTGTGTCACCAGCGATCGCTCAATGGTTTGATTTTGACTTTAGCCCTGCAATTTCCGTTAAAGTAGACTCCCTGCGCTTTACCTGGAAACTCGAAGATCCTGTAGAAGCCAAAATCGGCATCAAAGAACCAGTCTGGATGGTGCGGCGAGATGTATTCGACCATTTTCTCGTTCAACAAGCTCAAAAACAAGGGGCAGAACTACGAGACAATACAGAAGTTACAGGTATTGAGTTTAAAAGTGATTATTGGCAAGTTAACACGGCTAACGGACAAGTCACAGGTCGCTACTTAATTGCTGCGGATGGTGTTAAAGGTTCAATGCCCAAATGGCTAGGTTTCAAAGACCGGAAACGTCGTTTAGCAGGAGCATTAGAAGCAGAAATTCCGGCAAATGTAGAGAATAAATCCACAATTCACTTTGAGTTTGGTTTAGTCAAAAACGGTTATATCTGGAATTTTCCCAAAGCTGACGGTTACTCTCTCGGAGTCGGAACGTTTATTGGTGGCGAACCCCAGGACTTTAAAAAAATTTTGGATGAATATGCCAAATATTTTAATAATGTAGATATTAAAACCAGCAAACAATATGGTTATCCCATATCCTTATGGGATGGTAATCAAAAACTGCATACCCAAAATGCTGTTTTAGCCGGTGAAGCTGCTTGTGTTGTTGACCCCTTTACCGCAGAAGGTATTCGCCCCTCAATTTTTAGCGGTGTCCTAGCCGCACAATTCATTAATGAGGCGCTTAGTGGTGATATCAACGCCTTGGAAAACTACACTGAGGCTATTCATGAACAATGGGGTTCAGAAATGGCTTGGGCGCAAAAATTAGCCGGCGCATTTTATCGCTTCCCTGGTATTGGCTACAAAGTCGGTGTTAAACGTCCCTCTGGCGCTCAAACTATGGGTAAAATCCTTTGTGGTGAATTGCGATATGGTGATGTAGCTGGTCGCGCTCTGAAACGTTTAATTCCTGGTTTTGGGGGTTTGGTAATTGGTAATTGGTAATTGGTAATTGGTGATTGGTAATTGGTGATTGGTAATTGGTGATTGGTGATTGGTGATTGGTGATTGGTGATTAGTTTTTTCCTACCCAATGCCTAAATCTCAACAAACCACCAAAGAATTATTCCTGTTACCAGAACACACAGAACCCCAGCTAATCCGGCTAGGGGTTTTTTGTTTTTACCTGTAACCCATTCTGAGACTTTCCCTGTATAAGTTATTAATCCTGCTGTATCTATGGTAGCGATCGCCCATACCCAACCCGCATGAAGTCCCCAAGCTATCCCCAAACTACCACCGTCAGCTAACCTGGCCAATACCAAAACCATTCCCATCAGCCATAACCCAGGTAGTTGCGGTATCGTTTCTTTTTGTTCCCAAACCAAATGCAGCAAGGCAAAAATCAAACTAGAAATAATCGCTGCTAACCAGATCGGGTAGTCTTTCTCCAGGGTTATCAATAAAAAACCCCGAAATAACAACTCTTCTATCCCACCTACAAACAAAGCCACCAAAGAAATTGGTAGCAAAATTCCCGGAATTAATTTAATATTTGATTTTTCTAAATAGCACCAACCTAGCCAAAATTGACAGGTAAACACTATCACCAGTCCCAACACACCTAAACCCAAACCCAGCCACAAAGAACGCAAAATAGAAATATTCCCCACCAAGCCATAATTAGCAAAAGACCCCAGTCCTAACCAATTAATTCCCCAGAGAATGAAAGGTACTAATAGATAGAGAGATACCAATAAAGGAATTTTTTGCTCTGGCTGTAAAGGTTTATTAAGCTGCAAATTAAGTATGAAGGCGGATATCGCTGCTAATGGCAACCAACATACTACCCAAACCATAAAAAAAGCCATGACAAAAAACACTACTGGCGCATTTTTTAGCAACGCCAGTAATGTATTATTGACTGATGGCTCTATTAGTGAAAAGAAAACAGACGAAAAAATCACGATAGATTTCTAGCTCCCAGAGAGTTCTTGCTTATCCTTCAAAACTCTACTAGAATTGGTGACGCATACAAAATGTCAAATCTTATTTTGTTGTATGAACAAACCTTTAAACTACAAATACTATTTATTTGTAGGTGTAGGGAGGTGTAGGGATAAGAAAGCAAAGATTTATTTACAACTTACCCCTACTCTCAGAGAAATTTATTCCTCCTCTTCATTTTCTAAATCAGCTTCATCAGCTTCCACATCGGATGATGTCAATTTTTTATCACTTTCACCAAGTTGAATCAAGTGAATATGCTTGTAACCTAACCGAATTTCAAACTCATCACCAGGTTTTAAACCCATTGCTTTGGTATAGGTAGCACCAATCACGATTTGACGATTTTGATGAACACTAACCCGGTATGTCGGTTCGCGACCACGTCCATCTTTAGGAGATTCTGGACTCAGAGGAATACCTCTAGCTGACAACAAAGCATCATAAAAATCGGTGAGATTTACACGCACCTGATTATTCTTGGTAACGGTGTAATAGCCGCACTGCTTCGCTCTTTCTCGGCGTGGTAAATTAGAAAGCTCTTTTACTTTAGCCAGCAGTGCTTTTCCTGTTAATGGGGCGGTTGCAGTTTCTGTCATTATGTTCAAAATTTCCTTAATCTCTTGAAACAGTTCATCAATGTAGCCTGATTTTTACATTTGGCTTTTTAGCCAATGTCCAGAGCTACTGAAGACTTGAGGGTGAAGTGTGAATTCCTGCTGATATGATCAGCCCAAGTATCTCTATATATGGTTTTCCATATTCAATTAGAGATCATGGTTGTCACAGAATTTTATTCCGTTGATTGTACGGCATTTTTAACCATCATTCGCCATGAGAAAGAAAAATATTTTAATCTTTTGGCGCTAGTGTAGTGGTGTAATTTTAAGCCACCTTTACAAATCAGGTTAGTTCTACTCCTAAAAAGTTGTAGATACAATAAATTGCAGGTTTTTCACTTTCAGTGCTTGCCTTTCTTGCTCTTGAGTTGTAGGTTTGTACCCACTCGTCATTTCCAGCTTAGGACAGCATAGTATTTGCTGATGGTCTTAGAGACATACACCCTTGTGTCCAGCCGATAGAGACACAAATTTTCTTGTCTCTACATTACGAATCAACAAAGCAGTAGCAGCCGGACTTGTACGGACTTTGGTACTGGTTTTGTGACTTCGTAATTTCATATTAAATACTATCATGAACCAATAATAGCAAAATATTTGTTGAATTTAAAAAACAATTTGCAAATTATTTTTTTTTCAAATCACTGGAGTTGGGGACAGAAAAAGGAGTAAGGATTTTACTCTGGACTGATGGTCTCATGAGTATGGAGTCAAGACTTTTATAAAAGTTTATATAATTAGGCGAGACGTTTTGAGTGAGTGACTTAAATCTAGGTTTTCTTGATGGAGATCAGACAAAAAGCCCCTGGTATTTTTCACCCTGTTTATTAGGAGCAGGGAAAATATCGCCGATTATTCTCCACGTCTGTCTAGGGGAAGAATCAATTTACCACATCTATCCCTTGCTTGATAGCCATAACCAAATAATTGTCCGCCGCTTTAACACTTCTATATATTTAAAAAATTTTTATTTCGCTATTACTGGAAGACTTTTTACAAACAGGACTAAACTAAAGAAGTCTCAAGTGTAGAGGATAAACCAGTGAAGGGTATATCCCTCACCTCTTGTCAGAGAAAAGCAAAAAAATATTTGACAAATTGAACTTCCATGCCTAAGCTGCATTTGCTCAGGTAAACACATCGCTATGTTAAACACCTGCTAATACTGCTCAGTTCACAAAACCAGGAGGTCGCTTTGCTGGAGGCGGTTTTTGTCACGGGGATTTATCACGCCTCCCACAACTTTGAATGAAGTCCGTTTTGAGACTCGATTGTTTCGATAAATTTCACTGACTGCACTTCTACAACTAAAATTTTAATGGTTATCCTTGAACTGGAATCATAAGCGCCTTCAGCATCAGCTTATTAGCCACTGAAGTTAAATAACGGGCTAATTTTTCACAACAACCTGCTTGTACTCATTATTTTGGCAGCAGGTAAGGCAATTTTTAGAATTTGGTTGGTAATATATGGAAGTTGTTTTTAAGATTATTCGCCAGCAGCAAAACTCTCACCCTGTTGTCCAAACTTATCCTTTACAGGTAGAACCAGGTAATACAATACTTGATTGCCTAAATCGGATCAAATGGGAACAGGATGGAACTTTAGCATTTCGCAAAAATTGCCGCAATACTATTTGTGGTAGCTGTGCTATGCGAATTAATGGACGTTCAGCTTTAGCCTGTAAAGAAAATGTTGGCAGCGAACTAGCTAGATTGCAAAAAATTTCATCATCTTCATTATCGACAAACCATAATCATACCATTAATGAAATCACGATCGCTCCTTTGGGAAATATGCCCGTGATTAAGGATTTGGTCGTAGATATGAGTAGTTTTTGGGATAATTTAGAAGCGGTTGCACCTTATGTCAGTACAGCAGCGCGACAAGTACCAGAAAAAGAATTTTTGCAAACACCACAAGAGCGATCGCTTCTCGATCAAACAGGTAATTGTATTATGTGTGGTGCTTGTTATTCAGAATGCAACGCCCGTGAAGTTAATTCCGATTTTGTAGGTCCCCACGCTCTCGCCAAAGCGTACCGCATGGTGGCAGATTCCCGCGATAGTAACCAAGAAAATCGCTTGGAAAATTACAACGAAGGAACTAAAGGTGTTTGGGGTTGTACTCGTTGTTTTTATTGCGACTCTGTTTGTCCAATGGAAGTTGCACCATTAGAACAAATTACCAAAATTAAACAAGAAATTCTTGACCGCAAAAAAGCCAGTGATAGCCGTTCCATTCGTCACCGCAAAGTATTGGTTGAGCTAGTTAAAGCAGGTGGTTGGATTGATGAACGTCAATTTGGTATCCAAGTAGTTGGTAATTATTTCCGTGATTTAAAAGGATTACTTAGTCTTGCACCTCTGGGTTTACGGATGTTAGTCAGGGGTAAATTTCCCCTCTCCTTTGAACCCTCAGAAGGTACTCAACAAGTGCGATCGCTCATTGAATCAGTTAAATCTGGTGATTGGTGATTGGTGATTGGTGATTGGTGATTGGTGATTGGTGATTGGTGATTGGTGATTGGTGATTGGTGATTGGTGATTGGTGATTGGTGATTGGTGA
>NZ_JACJPT010000082.1:0-23329 GCF_014696195.1 Sphaerospermopsis sp. FACHB-1094
TTTAGGTTTTTTAGTTTTTTATTTGCTGGTTAATTGTATTTGATACTGATGTATTAATAAGAATTTTTATGATTTTTTAATTATTTGATTTGGTGGAGGTAAGGTAAATTATGGGTAGTATAGCGATCTCTATCAGGCAATCATCCATAGGAATCTATGTTATAATTAAGTTGTTATATATATTTGAAAATTATGCAAATAGAAATTACCAAGCTATCAAGTCAAGGTCAAGTTACTATTCCCCAAAATTTAAGAGAACAGTATCAGTGGCAAGATGGTCAAGAATTAATAATCATTAATGTAGGTGATGGAATTTTATTAAAACCTAAAAAAACTTTTCCTGAAACAAAATTAGATGATGTTGCTGGGTGTTTGAATTATCAAGGAAAAGCTAAAACAATTGAAGAAATGGAACAAGCGATCGCTTCAGGGAGTTACCGCTAACTCATTTCTAAAGTATCACTAAATGAAATGGTGCATCATTGATAAATTAAAAATATCGAATTATTTACATATGCAATTTATTTACAAAAACTGATATTACTGATATTTTTGTAGGGGTTTAGCAATGCTAATTGGTGTCAATTTAAAATCAAAACCATAACCCGACTGGGAATGAATTCCCAGTCTAATAGCAAAAGTCATCTAAAGATGACTAAATAAACACAAAAAATCTTCTAGTAAACTTTAGTTTACTTTGGTTATTAGCCCGGAAATTCATTTCTGGGCGGGGGTGGAAGCTAACAGATCAGCCATTTTTTGATTAAGTTGACACCACACTATTAAGTATTTTTAAATAGGTGAGTTTATTCAAGATTGATATATGTGTTGGGTTTCGTTTCCTCAACCCAACCTACTACTGAATATTAAAGATTTTGTTCATCTTCTTCAGTTAAATCATCATTAGCATCTTCAGGTAGTTTGACTCCTTTCAAAGTGAAAGTAAAAGTATTACCTTGTGCAATTACTTTATTTACTTCTTCATAGAAAGGATAATTACCAATACCACTAATATTCACCCAACCACGAGAACGCGTTAAAGCTACAAATAATTGATTTCGTAGTTTTGTATCGCTTTCATTTTTAGCAATGTTATCTAACCCAACTACATAAACCATATCTGCTTCATTTCCCTTAGTTCTATCAATTCTAGAAACGGTTACACCACCATCAAACCAGAATAAATCAGGATTATTATTAGGCCATTTGGGATTAATATCATTTAATGCTAATGCGCTAGGAATATAAATATCAATTCCATAATCTATTAAAAAATTAGCTATTTCTCTTTCTAATTTATTGCCATTATAAAAAGGTGGAGTAGTATAACCCAAAGCAATTACTAAGATGTTGCGACTAGGACTTAATTGATCTTCTTGTAAATTATATTTAATTTTCTCTACTAATGCGAAAAGCTCATCTTGACGAGAATCATAGTTTTCAAATTTAATCACTGGATGATTAGAGATGCGAGGAACTGGATTAGGTGAATTTTCTGGAGGTCTGGTAATAGTAATTTTAGCATTACTGCTGATTTTACCTTCTACCACTTCAAACCCAATAGAATGTAAATCTTGTTTCTGCATACGTTCTTTTAGCACTCCTTCTGTTCTTAATAAACCAGTACCAAAAGCATAAGCAGCAGTTAAGATTTCTCCAGGAGTACGGTAGCAACGTTCCATCTCATGAGCTTTACGAATACCCCCCGGATAAATACCACCTTCACGACTACCACCTTTACGACTACCACCTAAGACATTACTCAGTTCATCACCCAAGACTTTGCTTGTTGTTGGTGCAACTGCTCTTGTAGAATGTATGGTCTGCGCCTCATCATAAGCCCAAATCAAACGTTTTTGCTCAGGTTGCTCCTTAGTCACAGATTTTAATGATTGATATGCTAACCAATAAATTGACTGTTTCTCTTCACCATCTTCTGCTGTAAATTTTAGATCATCTTCCGTCATTAAATCCTGTCCTTCATCAATCACTAAAGCATCAAAAATAGGGTTGAATTTTGGCTTTTGCTGCAAAAAGTTTCGACAACCATAGGCTAATGCATTATTAGGAACTTCTTCTCCTGTATCAGGTGGATTTAACTTTCTTATCCTTTCGATTCTACAAATTTCACCATATAAACCATCTCTATTGTTTGCACCCCAAGCATGAAGAACTCTTAAATTGGAATTAGGGAAATTGTTATATTCGATTTCTCCATTAGTAAAATGTTCTATCCATAACTCAAATAATTTTTCAATTTGGTCATATAAACTACGAGTAAAGAAGACAAATGCAATTTTCCATTCAGGATGTTTCAGGTGCATAATCACTGCTTTCTGACTAAAAAGAACAGTTTTTCCTGAACCAGCAATTCCTCTTACTCGTTGTGGACCTGGTGGAATAGTTTTACCAATATATTCCTGTTTAACATCCCATTCATACATCAGTTTTTGTGCTTCTGCTAATATATTGTAAAGACTTTGATTATCAGCAGATTCTATTCTTTCTAAAGACTTACGCAGAATAGATGTTCCACTTATAACACTTAAAAGGGATTTATATTGACTATCATTTAATGATTCGCCTGTAATCGCCGCCTGAGATTTTTCTATACGGTTTTTTAAACCAACTTCACCCAGTTGATTATTAAATATAAATGGTGTACCCTCTTCTGTTCCCGTCCATCCTTTTTCTTGCCATTGTTTTGTACTAATATTGGGAAAAGCAATTAAAGTACGTCCAATGATTTTTTGTTGAATATCTGATTCTGGAGTTTTAATAGGTTCTTGATCACAATATTTACGCAACACTGCGGCATATTTAGAAATATTTTCCAGAGAATAATTTTGTTGTAGAGTATTATTTATAAACTGGATATAGTTATCATTAACTGATGTAATTTGTTCAATATTTACAGGACAAACTTCTATTATAATAATGCCCCATTGTTGATCAACAATAAGTATATCTGGTTCTTTGCGGCGATCGCCAACTTGCAGAAAAAGAGGATAACGCCAATACCCAATACTAGACTCACGACTAGAAGAAAATGCTGCTCTGACTGCATCCCAAACTTTTTGATAACCAGCATCATTATTTGGTGCAATAGCTTCTGTAGTAATAAAACGTGGTAAACCTTGTCTAGCTTTCGTAGTCATTGTATTTGTTGTTTATGTGTAGATTAATTCTTTATACTATAGTTTTCATTGTTGTAGATACGGATTTATACTGTTCTTGTATTACAAAATACTAAGAAAAAAACCGGAAAAGATCGGAAAAAATGGGATCACATTTAGCTATAATGGTTAAAAACCATACTATGTATAGCTTTTATGACTGTAAACGAAGTTGTAAAATTTGTTGATAAGATAGTCTTTGATAAAACTGGAAAGCATCTAGATGATATTCAAACTGCTGTCATTGCAGGAACATGGGAAAGACAAACCTATGATAATATTGCACAAGAACACAATGTTACTAAAAATCATATAGGTGATGTAGGTGCGGAATTATGGCAACTTTTATCTAAAGCATTGAATGAAGATATTAAAAAAACTAATTTTCGTTCTACATTAGAAAGGGGATATATTAAATCATTTGAAAGTTCTAATATTTATAATATAAATGGTAATAATAATAGTTTTTATTATCCGCAAACCTTAAATAATCCTAATAAACAAAATCAAGAAACTAATATAAATAATCAACATAAATCATCTTACCACGATCTCACTCTATCACCCCAAATCATCAAATTTCACAACCGAGAAACCGAACTGCAAACCCTCACACAATGGATACTAAACCAAAATACCCGCTTAACCTGCATCTTAGGAACATCAGGAATAGGTAAAACCACCCTCACAAAAAGATTCATAGATTTAAACCTCGATAAATTTGAAATCATTATCTGGAAAACCCTCAAATACCCTAAACCATTAACCCAACTCCTTAATGACTTATTTAACACCTGTCAAAAACAACCCAAAGAAACCTTACATGATAAAATCAAACAACTACTTGATATTCTCACCAACAACAAATGTTTAATCATCCTTGATGACATCCAAAATATCTTTACAACTGGTGAACTTGCGGGAAAATATCAACCAGAATATCAAGATTATCAAACTCTATTCAAAATAATTACAGAAACCCAACATCAAAGTAATATTATTGTAATTAGTCAAGAACAATGTCCAGAAATGGAATCTTTAGATCCAGAATTATATCCCATTAAATCTTTAGAACTCTCAGGTTTATATCATCCTGAAATTCTCCAAAACACAGGATTAACAAATCAGGATAGTTGGTTAAATCTTATTACCTTATACCAAGGTAATTTGATGTTTTTAAAAACTATTACCGTCTTAATCACCAAAAATTATGATGGTGAAGTTGCCGATTTTTTAGCAGAGAATATATTACATATTACCCAACAAATGCAGTCTTATTTTCAAGATAAATTTAACCGTTTATCACCGATAGAACAACAAATAGTATTACAACTGAGTAAATTTGAAAAACCGATTTCCAGAGAAGAATTAAGACAAAGGTTAGCACAAAAATTAAATTTATCTTCTGTTGATTTTAATAATGGATTACAATCTTTACAACAACGGTATTTAGTGGTGAAAATTAAAGAAGATAAAGTCATGTTTTCATTGTCTCCTGTTTTTCGGGAATATGTGAAAAATTACTGTAAAGATTGAGCATCATTCATGTATCAATACTCAAAAATACTATCAAAAATTTCTCGCTTGATCCTAAAATTAACATCCCTGATTTTTTGGTACAATATATCTAAATCCGAAATATTAATCTTACCATCTAGTTGTAATTTACGAATTATTGCTAAAGTTCCTTTAACGTTTAATCCTAATCTTATTGCTTCTTTTCTAGCAGCAAAGTCATCTAAAATAATATAATCTGGTTGTAATTCTACCCCTAAAGCAATAGCTTCAGACTCTCCTATTCCTAAGAAGTCATTTAAACTATTAGCTAGAGAAACTAATTGTACTTTTTGTACTGTTAATTTATTTTCGCTGATTAGTTTATTAATATGTATGGATGATTGATCTTGTTTAGCACTGATTTCTTCTTTAACACTTTCTGGTAATAAAAATTCAGCTTCCATAGTCAGAAATAAATCAAGAAAATCCAACCGAGATAAAAAAATCAAAAGGGAAGAGTTAAAAACTATTTTCATGATCTTTACCAGTTTTTTTCTATAGCAATATCGTCAACGGTAAGATATGAAAAATCTATTCCCATTAATTCTAAAATTTTCAAAAATATTTCTGTATCCATTTCCATAATTTCGGCTGCTTTATGTAAACTAATTAACCGAGATGTTAAAGCACCAAGCACAAATATAAATCTTTCTTTCTGTTCTATACTCTGAAATAATTGCACTTGAGAAGCAATTTCTTTAAAGGTAGTTTGATGATTCATTTATTTGCTACTCGTAAATCTTTGATTTTCTAATTTTGGATGATTTGATGTCATTATTAGCCCCCTCTCCACATCGGAAAGGGGGATAAAGTGTGAAATTAAGCCGGATAAATCCTTAACCTGCGATTTGGTTCTTCACCAAAACTATGAGATTTAAGCCGATAATGTTCCACCAACTCATGCTGCATTTTCCGCACCTGAGCAGAACGGGGTAATAATTCCACCGGTTGACCTTTAGGAATGACAATTTGTTCAACCGCTAATCTTGCTTCTTCTAATGCGTCTATTTCGTCATCGCTACCACTGTGCAAAAACAATTGTAATTCCTGATCATCGGTAATTTCCGGCTCGTCAATGTTCAACAAACGCCGCAAACCGCGAGTAATCTGGGGAATAGTGCTGGACTTAATGACATGAATAGGGACATGACGCGCCTTAGCCATTTGCCTTAATTTCGCGTGGTTTTTGACGTGCGATCGCAACGCCAGAATCGCATCAGCACTATCTATGTCTTTTGTCAAGACCACAGGCAAACTTAACACCCCAATCACCTGTTCCAACTGGTGACGACTCACTCCATAGGGGTAAACGTGCAAAGGCAAATCTTCCCCATTGGGACCTGGTGATTTAGTATGACCGAAATCAATACTTTCACCATAATTCAAAGACTCATCTAACAAGCGGTCAAACTCGCTGCGTCCCGTTACCCGTTCCCTTTCCACAGACAAAGGAGGTAAAGCTACCATTTGACCAGAAGCACGCCAGCCATTAACTTGTTTAACTGCGGGAAAAGATTCATCCTCACTAGCTAAATGACCACCGCGACCATTAACCACAGATAACTGTCTAGTAATAGACACCTTACCCTTGTCGTCCACAGTGCGCGTTTGTGGGTTAGCTTGACGACCTCTTAATAGAGTATCAACGGTATCGGACACGCTTTCGTGTACTACCCAGCGTTGTCTCTCCAACATTTCCACAGCAATTTCAAAGGTGGGAGGCGCTTTGCGTTCCAACACCGTTTTTTGTGAACCGCGTCTTCTCGCTTCGTCATCTCCTAGCGTCACCGCTTGAATACCCCCTACCAAATCAGAAAGGGTGGGGTTTTTGATCAAGTTTTCAATTTGGTTTCCGTGGGCAGTCCCCACTAATTGTACACCTCTCTCCGCAATTGTACGGGCAGCTAAAGCTTCTAATTCTGTACCAATTTCATCAATGACAATCACTTCTGGCATATGGTTTTCCACTGCCTCAATCATCACCTGATGCTGTAATTCTGGTTTTGCTACCTGCATCCGCCGAGCGCGGCCAATAGCTGGGTGAGCAACATCACCATCCCCGGCAATTTCATTTGAGGTGTCAATTATCACCACTCGTTTATTCAATTCATCTGCCAACACACGGGCAATTTCCCGCAAAGCAGTAGTTTTACCTACACCAGGACGACCAAGCATGAGAATTGATTTACCAGTTTCTACCAAATCCCGGATCATGCCAATAGTACCAAATACCGCCCGACCCACACGACAAGTCAAGCCAATAATTTTACCATTGCGGTTGCGGATAGCACTGATCCGATGTAAAGTTTGCTCAATACCCGCCCGATTATCTCCACCAAAGGTTCCGACTCGTTGAATACAATCATCTATTTGTGCTTGAGTGACAGGGTATTCGCTCAGATACTCAGCAGCATGAGGAAAGCGAGCTTCTGGGCGACGACCTAGATCCAAAACCACTTCAACTAAATGATCTCTTTTAGGATGGTTATCTAGTTGCTGTTGCAGGTCTTGGGGTAAAATGTCCAGTAACTTTTGCAGGTCTTCTGTAATCGTCATGCTTTCTATGGTGGTGACGTTTTTAGAGATAACGAATGAGCAATTTAACGCTCTTACTGTGACTTAATCTGAGAAACGAGAGAATCAGCAAGTTTTACAGCTTGCCAAAGTAATTCCGGTTCATCCTCAAGGCGCAGACTTGCCTTAACACCAGTGGAACTCACCTCCTGATTTTCCAACTTGTCAATAACTGATGACAGCAACACACGAGCATAGCTACCATAGGCTACACCAGCAATAAAGGCAGGGGGCAGAGGAGAAAAGTTTTCCCCCTTGCTCCCTGCTCCCTGCTCCGTTTCCTCCTGAAGTAGTCCCATAGCCTTTAATTTAGGAACTGTGTAGCTATTAGTACCCCCAGCTAACTGCACATATCCCGGTAGATTTGCTGCCAAAACTTTTTGTCCTAATTTTATTGCTGCTATGGTAGTACCATTACCGATATCACCACTCATAGAGCGCCCGTCTGTTTGCCAAATCAAGGTTTGGGTACGGGGTGAAATTAGATCATAAATTGTTTGTAGGTAATCAATTAAACCATCACCATCATTGCAACTGATAGCTAATAACTTTAATTGATCTGCCCAAGGAGCGATCGCCTCCCACAAACGCTGAAACTCTGCCAAACGCCCTACTTTTGTATGAATTTCTATGGCATCTATTCCCGTTGACATGATCAATGGTGCAATCGCTCCCGGCGTTGACAGATATGATGCTGTATCAATTATCTCATAAGGACAAACAGGAATGCAACGCCCACAGCCATAACATTTTTCGGCAATAATTCCTGAAAAGCTATCTTTTTGATTGTTAAAAACTATAGCTTGGGCTGGACAAATCTTTTCACAGGGTCTAGGGCAATCTGGTGGACAATAAATAGGATTAAATTGGGCTTTTCTAAAATGGGGATCTTCTCCATCGTTAAGGCTGACCATTAACAAGGGTAAATGGCCTGAAAAATTAAAGCCTCTCGCTTGAGCATCTTTAACAAGAGTTTTAGCAACCAGTAAAGCTTCCTGAGCGGCATTAATTACAGCCGGATCAGCAGCCACATCTATGCAGTCAGCACCCGCCAAAGTATAGGCTAAAGTTAAACTTCTGACCGCCGGTAGATGTTGGAAACTGGCTCCACAAATCAGCTTAAACCAGTTACCTTGTTTTAGGGATTGTAAAGGGGCTAAGAGTTTGGTCACCCTTCTATTATGCTTTTTTTGCCATCAAAATTGCAGCCCCCGATCAGGAAAAAATCCAATTTTTTGATCAGCAGATGGGGAGTAGGGGAGTAGGGGAGAAATATTTGCCTCCTGCCTCCTGCCTCCTGCCTTCTTAATTTTGAGATGGATACAAAGGAGACTTATCAAGACCGCCAATTTTATTCAGAGGCCAAAAACGAATCACAGCACGACCAATAATATTTTCCCGTGGTACTAAACCCCAACAGCGTCCATCATAACTACTACCACGATTGTCACCTAACACTAAGTATGAATCAGTTGGTATGGTTTGCGGTTTCGCTAAGAAAGGAGGTTGCGATCCTGATTCACAAACATCCACAACAGTACGGGATGAGGTAAATAAATATTGTTCTTCTGGCAGATATTTTTTATTAATATATACTTTGCCGTCTTTAAGTTCTATTTTTTCTCCTGGTAAACCTATAATGCGTTTAATAAAGGCATCATGGTATTGTTCTCTTTTGAGTTCATCTGTGGGTGAAAATACAACTATATCCCCTCGCTGTGGGTTAGCAAATTTATATGTCACCTTATCGACAATAATCTTATCAGCCTTCCATTGGTCTTGTACACCGTGCAGCGTCGGTTCCATTGACCCTGTAGGAATCCAACGCGCTTCAGCAACTAGGGTGCGAATCCCCAAAGCTAGAAAGACGCTCAATATAACAGTTTTGCCTAGCTCGACGATCCAGGAATTATCAGGTTGTTGGCTAGAGTTTTTATCAGACACTTGATTTTGCATGAAATTACTGAAATTTAGGGTAACAGACAAGCACTGAACTGATGAGAGAGACTGTGATGTTATTGTTATTTTAATATTTTAACTAGACAAGTGATTTTTCCTAATAGATGTTGATATGGGTTGCTAGAAGTTTGTGACTGAGTAGAAATTAATTTTCTTTTAACATATAGGAGAAGATAAAACTGATAACTGTTAACTGTGAACTGATAACTGATTAAATTTATGTCATCTGCTAAAAGTTTACTGATTCGCCAAGCACGCGTAATTCTACCCAATGGTGAGTTTATAATTGGGGATGTGCTGACCCAAGGCGGTAAAATAGTCGAGGTAGCGTCAGAAATCTCTTATGCCACACCAACTCAAGAAATAGACGCACAAGGTTTAACTTTGTTGCCGGGAGTCATTGATCCGCAAGTACATTTCCGCGAACCCGGTTTGGAATACAAGGAGGACTTGTTTACTGCTAGTTGTGCTTGTGCTAGAGGCGGTGTCACCTCTTTTCTGGAAATGCCGAATACAAGACCTTTGACAACCAGCCAGTCAGCTTTAGATGATAAACTACAAAGGGCTGCCAATAAGTGCTTAGTTAATTATGGCTTTTTTATTGGCGCAACAGGCGATAATTTAACAGAATTAATTTCTGCCCAACCCACTCCGGGTATTAAGATTTTTATGGGGTCTATGCACGGTCAATTGCTGGTTGACCAGGAAACTGTACTAGAGCAGATTTTTGCTCATGGTAGTCGTTTAATTGCTGTTCATGCAGAGGATCAAGCGAGAATTAACCAACGTCGTCAAGAGTTTGCTGGTATTCATGATCCGGCTATTCATTCCCAAATTCAAGATAATCAAGCTGCTTTGAATGCGACACAATTAGCATTGAAGCTTTCTAAGAAATATCAACGACGGTTACATATTCTACATATGTCAACTGCTGAAGAAGCGGAGTTACTGCGTGAAGATAAACCGAGTTGGGTGACAGCGGAAGTGACTCCACAACATTTGTTATTAAATACCAGTGCTTATCAAACTATTGGCACATTAGCACAGATGAACCCACCGTTGCGATCGCCCCATGATAATGAAGTTCTTTGGCAAGCTTTACGAGATGGTGTGATTGATTTTATCGCTACTGACCATGCACCACATACTTTAGAAGAAAAAGGTCAAACTTACCCGAATACTCCTTCCGGTATGCCAGGTGTGGAAACCTCTCTACCTTTAATGTTAACCTCAGCAATGGCTGGAAAATGTACTGTTTCCCAAGTGGTGAACTGGATGTCTAAAGCAGTAGCTACCGCTTATGGTATTCCCAACAAGGGAGAAATTACCCCTGGATACGATGCGGATTTAGTTTTAGTAGATTTAAATACCTACAAACCAGTAAAGCGGGAAGAAGTTTTAAGTAAATGTGGTTGGAATTCCTTTGAAGGTTGGAATTTGACAGGGTGGCCTGTGACAACTATTGTCGGTGGTGAAATTGTTTATGATCAAGGAAAGGTAAATACGGAAATTCGCGGACAAGCTTTAACTTTCCTGTAGTAAATAATCGGTTTTTCCCAAAAAATTAAAAAATTAAAGCGAATCTATTTTACCCAGACTCGCCGAAAGTAGATTATTGGTAGATGCACTTTCTCAAAAGCTAAATTTTAAACTGTTGATGAGTATCTGTATAAATTGGTACCCAACCCTCTACAGTTGTGAAATAGCGTATTACCTTAAAATGTAAAGATGCTGAGAAACTACACCAATGTTCTACTCCGGCGGGAATGTGTAAATAGTCTTGTGATGTAATTAACAGTTGTACTTGAGTGCGATCAGGTTTCACAAAACCATAAATTATTTCTCCTGCTAACAAATAAATAGCTTCTGCAGCATTATGGGTGTGATAACGTCCATAAGTAGCCATCCAAGTTTCCAAATTTGGCGAACCAGGATGTATATTGAGTAAATCACTCCACAAATAACCATTTTCTTGCTGAAGAAACTCAAACACGCTGTTATGAAGTCCTACAATATGACGCTTTTCGACATCTGTAACGGTTTCTTGTTCCATCAGTTCTGGAAAAAGTAAAGATGTCCCCGGATCATAATGTCTGAGTTTAATACCTAGAGGTTCTAACTCATGAGCGATCGCACTTAAATCACTTTCCGTTGTTCCGTCTTCCAGTAATAAAATTGCCATGATAAAATACTAAATTCTCTATTAACAACAGTTTACTGAAAATTGTCTCAAATAGCCACTATTGCCGATCGATAATTAGGTGTTTTTAACGATACTTTATAAAATCAGGAGTTCAGGAGTTCAAAGAGTCGTAGGGGCGAAGCATTCGGTCGACAAATTATCAATTTTATGAAAAGGCTATTTTCCGAATGCTTCGCCCGTACAGGAGTCAGGAGTCAGAATATTTATTTGTAGCAGAAATCCATAACAGTAAGTTTTTTTATAAATTATCAAGAATGCCGTGAAAACTCTGCTTTATTATCAGTCCTTACATAAAAATTAATCACTTGCATGATGCTAAATAATACCATTAGTAGTATCATAGTACAAATAAACTATATTGTAACCATTGTCAACAAATGTCTGACCTGATTTTATTTTGGCATCGTCGAGACTTACGTATTTCCGATAATACAGGACTAGCAGCAGCTAGAAAACAAACTGCAAAGGTAGTAGGTGTTTTTTGTGTAGATCCTGACATTTTGCAACAGGATGATGTTGCATCTGCTAGAGTTAGTTACATGATTGGTTGTTTACAAGCATTGCAACAACGATATCTTCAAGCAGGTAGTCAGTTATTAATTTTACAAGATAATCCAGTAACAGCCATTCCCAAATTAGCTGAAGCTTTGAAAGCAAAAGCAGTTTTTTGGAATTGGGATGTAGAACCCTACGCACAAACACGGGATAAAAGTGTAATTTTGGCACTTAAAGAAAAAAGTATTCAGACTCTAGAGAAAAATTGGGATCAATTATTACATTCACCCGATGAGATTTTTAGTGGTTCAAAAACTCCTTACACAGTTTATACTCCCTTCTGGAAAAATTGGAGTAGCAAACCTAAAAATAACCCAGTTGCAACTTTAGAAAACTGCGAAAATTTAACAGATGCAGAACAGGAAATAGCTAAAAAAACAGGCACAATTAATTTACCATCAGCGAAAGATTTAGGTTTTATTTGGGATAGGGAATTAATAATTGCACCAGGAGAAACAGCAGCACATAAAAAATTAGACAAATTTACCAAGTTTGTGATTAATGAATATGATGAACAAAGAAATTATCCTGCTATTGAAGGTACATCTTTATTAAGTCCAGCCTTAAAATTTGGTGTGATAGGAGTAAGAAAAATTTGGCATAAAACCGCAGAATTATTAGCAAATAGTAACAGTGAAGAATTCACTAATAATATTATCGCTTGGCAAAAAGAATTAGCTTGGCGGGAATTTTATCAACACGCCATGTACCATTTTCCAGAATTAGCTGAAGGTGCATATAGAGAAGTTTTTAAAAACTTTCCTTGGCGAAATAACGAAAAACATTTTCAAGCTTGGTGTGAAGGAAAAACAGGTTATCCCATAGTTGATGCAGCCATGCGACAATTAAATGAAACAGGCTGGATGCACAATAGATGTAGAATGATAGTAGCCAGTTTTTTAACCAAAGATTTAATTATAAACCCGCAATGGGGAGAAAAATATTTTATGCAGAAACTCATCGACGGTGACTTATCTGCTAATAATGGTGGTTGGCAATGGAGTGCGTCAAGTGGAATGGACCCCAAACCATTAAGAATTTTTAACCCAGCTAGTCAAGCACAGAAATTTGATGCTGATGGTGAATATATCAGACAATGGGTGAGAGAATTGAAATCTGTAGATACAGAATATTTAATAAGTGGAAATATTACACCCTTAGAACGTCGTGCAGTTGGTTATCCTGCACCCATTGTAGATCATAAAAAACAACAAGCTTTGTTTAAACAATTGTATCAAGAACAGAAAGCTGGTACAGATTAATTTTTATTTTTAGAGGGGAAGGATATAAACATTAACCATCCCCCACACAAAACACACACAGAACTTACTCCAGCAGCAATAATTAAACCTCTAAAGTGACAGTTTTAGCAAATGGCTACAACATACCTTGTACTTTTAGCGATAAAACTTAACTTTTCTTTGTGTTTTTGCGGCTTTGCGTAAGATATTCTGAGAACTGGCACAACAAACACCAAAATATTGTAACAATACAATCAAAATATAAGTATCTACTGATACGGTTGAAACTTATGTCATCATCCCGTGATCCTCTACTAACAGTTGAACTGAGAATACCTAGTTCCCATCCTCAGTTATTAGAAGGTTTAGATATTTGGTTGCGTCTAGGTTTAATATCTGATGCCAAAGTTAGGCAAATATGTCAAACTTATCTAGTTTGTGCTGTAGTTTTACAACCACAATTACAACCACAATTAGAATATCAAACACAAGCAGTATTGACAAAGACTACCACATCAAAACCATTAATTGCCACCTCAACCCCAAAACCACAAACACCACCTCAACCTAATTTTATCACTGCGATGCTGCAATCATTAGGTGAAGAATTAAGTGTGAGATGGTTATTATTTTTAGGAGTGTTTTTAGTCGTTTTATCCTCTGGTGTTTTAGCAGCAAGTCAATGGGAAAAATTTCCCGCTATTGGACAATATGGAGTTTTATTAGCTTATACTTTAACATTTGGTGGTTTTACTTTTTGGGCAGGTAAACAAGATAATTTAAAATTGACAGCACAGACATTATTAATTGTCACTTGGTTATTAGTGCCTGTTAATTTTTGGGCAATGGATAGCTTTAATTTATGGAATAATCCTATTAACTGGTTAGTATTAGCTATTGCTTCTTTATTTCTATCAACCATTACAGTTTTACTTGCTAAAAATCGCACAATTATTGGTAATTTTCCATCAGGGAAGTTACCATTTTTGAATATTCTCAGTTTAAGTTATTTACATTGGGGTTGGAAAATATCAGGTTTTCCCCTAATTGCTGTTTATATAGCAATAGTATGTACAACCTTAATTACAGTTTATCAAAAACTCAAACAACCAAGAGAAAATATCGACACACAGGATGATAGCTGGGGAGTAGGAATTTATTTTGCAGTCATTATTTATGGTTTATTAGGATTATTATTTCGAGCCATTTTTGTTGCTGGTGTGAATGTCACGCAGTTAGGTTTAGCAATTAGTATTTGTGGTTTGTTAGCGGTTTGGTTATCAGCTAAAAATATTAAATCTACCCCCTCTGTTGCTGCTATTTGGCAAAAAATAGGGGGAATTTTATTATTTTTAGGTTGGTTAGTTTCAGTGTTCACTCAACCACAACAAGCAATAATTATCAGTAGTTTAAGTTTATGGGTTTTTAGTCAGCGTTTACAAATTCATAACTCAAAAATTGATTTCACAGCTATTTTCTTGATTGGTTTACAAACAACCTGGTTAAGTTGGCGGATAGTACCAGAAACATTACAGCAATTTATCATTAATACAGCAACTTATCTGACTAATTCTCAAAATCAACCTTTAGCATTATTGAGTATTGCTTTATTCCCTTATTTAATATTGATGTTAATTCTCACAGAAAAATTGCATCATGAACAAAAAGAAGAATTAGCAGTTTTTGGTAAACAGCTAACCCTATTATTAGGGGTTTGCTTAACAATGTTCGCTTTACTAAATTCTACCTTATTAACACTCAATCTTTTATTGTCTGCCATTACTTTAGCTATCGTTACTAAACGCTATGCGTCTCTTCCCCATTTACTGTATTTAACTCATGTTACAGGTTTGTTGGCTGTTTTTTCTGCTATCAATTGGTTATCACCAAATTTGAGTAAAGAAATTTGGGCAACAATTTTGTTAACTGTCATGGTTGCAGAATGGGTATTTAGTCTCGGTGCAGGAATTTGGAAACGTAGTGCTTGGTATATTGGTTTAGCACTTGCTACCTTGAGTTTTTCTTTATTGTTGGTAAATGTACAATTATTATCTGATCACAATTGGGGAGTTATTTGGTTAATTACACCTTTAGCACTTACAGGTTTAGCTATTCTCACTCATGATGAACAACATCGCACTTTTAATACTTTTTTGAGTATTTTATCTGTCATTGCTGCCCAATTTTTAACCCTACCTTTAACAGAAACAAGATTAATTAGTTTGGGTATAAGTGCAAGTGTGTTGTTTGTCAATACCCGCTATTTAATAAAACAAGAAACTGCTGCTTTAACCATCGGTTTTGGACTGAGTTTTATTGCTGCATTATTGTGGAATATACCAAATTTAGCTTTATCAGTTTGGTTTTTAGTTGGTGGGTTTGCTATCTTTACTTTATGGTTAGGACGTACCATACTTTTAAGAAAAAATACCGAATTAACCCTTATTTACGCAGCAGCAAGTGATAAATGGGCTATTGCACTATCTACCATAGAATTAATAGGAATTACCTTACATTCATTCCTTGTGTATACGGTAAATAGCAATGCCGAAATTTTCTATTTATTGGCTACATCAATAACTTTAACTGCCATTATTTATCGTACTTATCAACAATTAACAAACTGGGCATTTTATAGCATTGGTTGGTGTTTAGAATTGTTAGTGGCGGAAATTTTAGGTTTTGGTGAACCATCAATTATTAAAATAGGAATTGCTAATATTGCCTTGGGTTTAATAACTCAACTATTCGGTGAATTGTGGCGCAGAAAATATCAAACATCCTCTCAAACTATACCTCAAAGTTTCCATATTTTACCCATAATTTATGGTGCATTTAGTGTTTTATTAAGGTTCAATACCTTTACCGACTGGACAGGTTTATATAGTTTAGGGATAGCCTTAATTTTAGTTGGCGTAGGAAGGAGAAGAGAAGAATTTAAACCATTACTTTATTTTGGCATTATTGGGATATCAATTTCTGCTTATGAACTGCTATTTTATCAAATGTCTGAAGCTACAGGAGGTGCATTAAGAGATGGTTTAATAGCTATGTCAGCGTTAGGAACTAGCATCATGTATGCTTACCGTATCCTTTCCCCTTGGTTAATAAATTATTTTTGTCTCACACCAGGAGAATTAAAAAATATTGCCCATTTACATTGGTTTTGGAGTAGCATTTTATTATTAGCTGCTGTCACAGTTCCCACAGAAATTAACCTTTATCCAGCTATAGGAACAGGACTATTTTTAACCCGCTATGGAATATGGCAAGGAAGAAGAAATAATTTCCATCAACCTGTACAAACTGTTAGTAATATCAGTAAAGATGAAATTTGGGTTTATCTAGGTTTATTAACAGCAGGGATAACAGGTATTTATTTACAAAATTTACCCATAGGTAGCTTTTTAACTCAACAGTTAACACCTTGGAACGGTGCTTTAGCTTGCATCTTTGCCTACTTCCTCTACATTACACCTTGGGAAAAATTAGGTTGGTCAAAAACACCGTGGCAACGTACATCATACATTCTACCATTAATCATCATCGGAATTACCCAACAGCAAATTTATCCCCTGACCTTAATTATTGCTGCTTTATACTATATCTTTCTGTCTACAAAAACCAGACAAATTCGCTTTACCTACATTAGTGTAATTTTAATTAATTGGGCATTATTTAAATGGTTTATTCAATTAAACTTCACAGATAGCTTATGGTATATCACACCCATCAGCTTATCAATATTATATATTGCCCAAATAGACCCACAATTAAAACCACAAGAATTTAAACCAATACGTCATTTTATCAGAACTATTGGTAGTGGTTTAGTTTGTGGTTGGACAATATTATTTTATCAAAATTTACCTTACATACCCGGTATTTTTAGCCTTATTGCTATCTTTGCCGGACTAGCTTTAAAAATACGTGCCTTCCTGTATGTTGGTACAGCAACTTTTATCATTACCAGCATTTATCAATTAGTAATTTTCAGCCTCAGTTACTCCTTCTTAAAATGGATAATTGGCTTATTAGTAGGCATTCTTTTAATTTATATAGCAGCCAACTTTGAAACCCGACGCACTCAAATTACTTCTTTACTTCGCAATAGCATCGAGAAATTTCAACAATGGGAATAATGAAAATTAAAAATTGAGAATTAAAAATTAAAAATTAAAAATTAAAAATTAAAAATTAAAAGCCCCCCTTTTTAAGGGTGGTTGGGGGGATCAACAACTACAAATACAAAGACTTAACCCACTCCCATTCTTTTGCTAAACCCTCCCTCAAAGAAACCTGTGGCCGATAACCAAGAATTTTTTGCGCCTTAGAAACATCAGCAGCAGTATGACGCGCATCACCCATAGCCTTTTCAATATGATTGCGTTTAAGAGGCTTACCAACAATTTCTTCCATCGTATCCAAAACTTCAGTTAAAACCACCCTACTACCACCACCAATGTTAAAAATTTCTCCCACCGCTTCTGGTGCAGTAGCAGCAGCTAAGTTAGCAGCAACCGCATCACTGACAAATGTAAAATCTCGCGTTTGCTGTCCATCACCATAGACAGGAATAGCCTCATCCTGCAAAACCCCTTTAAAAAACTTATGAAATGCCATATCTGGTCTTTGTCTTGGACCATAAACCGTAAAATACCGCAAAGAAACAAAAGGCACACCAAAATTTTTATGATATAGTCCACACAACCTTTCAGCAGCTAACTTAGTGATACCATAGGGTGAAACCGGTTTAGGTGCAATTTCCTCATGAGTTGGTAAAGTTTCCGCATCACCATATACACTGGATGTTGAGGCAAATACTAACCTTTTCAACCGGGAAGCATCCTTAGCAGCTTCCAACAAAACCTGTGTAGTGTTAATATTCCGTTCCGTATAAGCCCGAAAACCCTGACCCCAGGAATTTCTCACCCCAGCTTGTGCTGCCTGATGATATACTATTTCCACATCTTGAAAAAGTTTTGGCAAATCTAAAAATTGAATATCCCCTTCAACTAAAGTAAAATTCGGTGAATTTTCAAAGGTGGCAATATTTTTTCGCTTTAACTGTGGATCATAATAATCATTAAATTCATCAATGCCAATTACTTGTTCTCCCTGTTGCAATAAGGTATTGACCAGGTGAGAACCTATAAACCCAGCAGCCCCAGTAACGATAATTTTAGTCATGTTCCCGATGTCTTGAAATGTTTATGATTTTTTTTATCAACGTCATTCTAACTGTTAATAAGTTATGCTAAGTTGTGCTAATTTTTTAACTAGACATTTTCTTTTTACTAAAAACCACAAAACTTTATAGTTTGTTGACAATTTTAGTAAATCGTGATGAATTTGACTTACTAAATTAAGTGTTCCTAGTTTCCCCTTGCCCGTTCAGACCTTGATTATTAGGATAATTAGTGAAAAAATTAATCTGCGAGTAACTTTGTGGCATTCGCACTTTGACAGGAACGCACGAGGAAATAAGTGAAAGTTTTAGTTGTCGGTAATGGGGGACGTGAACACGCTCTAGCGTGGAAACTGCTACAATCAGACAAAATTGAGCAAGTTGTCTGTGTACCTGGGAATGGCGGTACTGCAACAATGGAACGTTGCCAAAATTTGCCTTTAGCGGTAAATGACTTTGAAGGCATAGGCAAATTTGCTCTGGAAAAGGGCATTTTTTTAGTAGTGGTTGGTCCAGAAGTACCTTTAGCAAAGGGTATTACAGACTATCTGCAAAGTAAAGGACTGATGGTATTTGGTCCAAACAAAGCCGGAGCGCAAATAGAAGCTAGTAAAGCCTGGGCTAAAGCTTTAATGCAAGAGGCAGGAGTTCCCACGGCTAAAGCGGCAGTTTTTCAAGAAGCAGCAGCAGCAAAAGCTTATGTACAAGCAGAGGGAGTGCCAATTGTCATTAAAGCTGATGGTTTAGCTGCTGGTAAAGGTGTCATAGTAGCCCAAACCGTTGAACAAGCAGAAACCGCTATAGATGCTATTTTTCAAGGACAGTTTGGCAGTGCAGGTAATTTTGTTGTCATTGAAGAATGCTTATTAGGTCAAGAAGTTTCAGTTTTAGCATTAACAGACGGGTTAACCATTCGCCCCTTGTTACCTGCTCAAGATCATAAACGCATAGGAGAAGGCGACACCGGAGAAAATACCGGAGGTATGGGAGTGTATACGCCTACACCCATCGCCACACCGGAATTAATGGGGCGTGTGCAAACAGAAGTTTTAGAAAGAACCATCACAGCTTTAAGAAATAGAGGTATTGACTACCGGGGAGTTTTGTACGCTGGTTTAATGGTTGCAGACAATGGCGACTTTAGCGTTTTAGAATTTAACTGTCGCTTTGGTGATCCAGAAACTCAAGTCATTTTACCTTTGCTAGATACACCCTTAGAAGATTTAATCTTAGCTTGTATCCAGCAGCGTTTAGGAGAAATGCCACCTCTAACTTGGAAACCAGGTGCAGCAGCTACAGTAGTTGCCGCTTCAGGTGGTTATCCTGGAGATTATGAGACAGGCCAAGTGATCACTGGTATTGAAGCAGCAGAAACAGTAGGTGCAATAGTATTTCATGCCGGCACAAAGCTGAACTCAGACCAGCAAATCGTTACAGACGGTGGTAGAGTCTTAAATATTACTGGAATGGGAGAAAATTTTCAGCAAGCGATCGCCCAAGCTTACACTGGAATCAAACACATTCAATTTTCAGGAATGTACTACCGTCGAGATATCGGTCATCGTGTCTTGAAAACAAAGTGATACAGCACTTTGCAGGTAAATGAAGTACACATATTAACATTTTAATATAATAAATCTTGTGGGGTGGGCATCCTGCCCGCCTTTGTGTACCTCATTCAGATAAAATAGACTGTAATTTAGCAGGTTAGTAGGTTTTCCACCTCCCCACCATTCCATCTTCCCCATTTCTCCCTAACACCTTTTTTGAATTAACTGTTAATTTTTAAATGGTTGAGACAGAAAACACACAACTACTAACAGCTATAGTGATCCGATTTGATTCATGAATTTTTCGTGGAGGCAGGGAACAGGGAACAGGGAACAGGGAACAGGGAACAGGGAACAGGGAACAGGAAAGAAGGCTGTCAGTATTTATGGTGAGCGAAGCCGAACCATGTACTGAGTTCTGTTCAAAAATCAAATAGGAGTCCTATATATATAAATATATTTAAGATGCTGGCTTTTTTCACAACAATCCGCAACGTCATTAGCCATTGGTGGTATGAATTTACCCTCCAAACCAAACTTCTAGCAGTCGCCACCCTAGTTGTTTCCTTATTCATGAGTGGCCTAACTTTTTGGGCAGTCAACACCATTCAACAAGATGCACGTCTTAACGATACCCGCTTTGGTCGTGACCTGGGACTACTACTAGCTTCCAACGTTGCCCCACTCATCGCGGAAAACAATCTCACAGAGGTAGCCCAATTTTCCCAACGTTTCTACAGCAGTACATCTAGCGTCAGATATATGCTTTACTCTGATGAAACCGGGAAAATCTTTTTTGGCATTCCTTTTTGGGAAACCGAAGTAGAAAACTCCCTCACCATCAAACGAAAAATACAACTACCAGAAGATTATCCTGGTGACGATGACCAGCCAATGGTACGCCAACATAACACCCCAGATGGTTTAGTCACAGATGTATTTATTCCTTTAATAGAGGATCAAAAATATTTAGGCGTGTTGGCCATTGGCATCAACCCCAACCCCACAGTAGTCATTTCCTCTAACTTTACCCGTGATGTCACCATCGCTGTATTTATCACAATTTGGGTGATGGTTATTTTAGCAGGAGTAATTAACGCTTTAACCATTACAAAACCAATTAAAGAACTATTAGTAGGCGTTAAACAAATTGCCGCCGGGAATTTTAAACAGCGAATTGACCTACCACTGGGAGGGGAACTAGGAGAGCTTATTTTCAGCTTTAATGAAATGGCAGAGCGTCTAGAACGCTACGAAGAACAAAACATAGAAGAATTAACCGCCGAAAAAGCCAAATTAGAAACCTTGGTTTCCACCATTGCCGATGGTGCAGTATTAATTGACAACAATATGCAGGTAATTTTAGTCAACCCCACAGCACGACGCATTTTTGCCTGGGAAGGAGTTGATGTGGTAGGTAAGAATGTACTGCATAACTTACCCCAAAGCGTACAAATGGAAATTACCCGCACCTTGTACGAAATGGCAGCCGGTGAATGTGAAAGTGCTGAGTTCCGCATCCCCCTCAACCAACCCACCAAACGCACTATCCGTATTCTTTTAACCACAGTCCTGAACCTGCAACGAGAAAGTATTAAAGGTATCGCCATTACAGTGCAAGATATCACCCGTGAAGTAGAACTGAATGAAGCCAAAAGTCAATTTATCAGCAATATTTCTCACGAACTACGCACACCATTATTTAATATCAAGACCTATATAGAAACACTCCATGACTACGGTGAAGACTTAGGAGCAGAAGACCGCCGCGAATTTCTCGCAACTGTAAATCATGAAACCGACAGACTTACCCGCTTAGTCAACGATGTATTAGATTTATCAAAACTAGAATCCGGTCGCACTTACAACTTTGATGGTGTTGATTTAGCACAAGCATTAGAGCAGACCTTACGTACTTACCAACTCAACGCCAAAGATAAAGGAATTGAACTGGTTCAGGAAGTAGCCCCGAATTTACCGCTAGTAATGGGTAATTATGATTTATTACTGCAAGTTTTTGGTAATTTAATCGGTAATGCGCTCAAATTCACTCCCGCAGGTGGTCAAGTAGCCATTCGCGCCTACCAGCTAAAGCCTCCCATATCAGAACAAAAGCATCCCCTAGTCAGGATTGAAATTAGTGATACAGGTATAGGTATCGCCCCAGAAGACCAACAGGCAATATTTGACCGCTTCTTCCGGGTGGAAAATCGAGTTCACACCCTGGAAGGTACAGGTTTAGGTTTATCAATTGTCAGAAACATCATGGAAAGACATCATAGTCAAGTACATTTAGTCAGTGAAGTTGGTGTAGGTACTACTTTCTGGTTCGACTTAGCCATATTTGATGAAGAAGCCCTACCCGCATTGCTGCAAACCACAGGTGACACATCTGAAATAGCAAAGGTTTGACGCTTAACTATTAGGACTTACGCAAAATATCTCTCAAACCCTCTTTCCTTCGTGTCCTTCGTTGCTTTGTGGTTGATTCTGCCGATACAAAAAAGCTAACTAATGCTAACAAAAGTTGGCTTTTTCTTCCTGTTTCACCCTAGCAGTGTCGGCACTATCTAGTCCACAGGCTAACACGATCAATCTGACCGCTTCTTGTTTTAAATTAATCGCAGCGTTTAAATCTCTGTCAATCTCAAAGCCACAGTTATCACATTTAAACCCACATTCCGCACCCTGATCTGGCACATAGAGAAATTACGGAAATAAGAAAGGAAACTGAGCCTAAAAAATCACATATTAGCGAAAAAATACATTGTTGAAAAAGAAAAACACCAAAAATGCCATCAAAACCCATTCTCAATAAGGAGCAATAAGAATGAATACTACCAAGAGGAGTCAATAGATAAATAAAAGAAGATATTTAAGATAGAGATTATAAATTAGACTAATAAGTTGAAGCAAAAAACAAAATTGTAGACATAGTAAACTTGAGCTATAAATCAAAGAAATTAGCTCATTTTCACTCATAGAAATTAAATTAATAGAGATAATAATTAGGGGTTGCTGAGAAAGTCTTTCCGTGAGGGCATAGGAGTCAGGAGTCAGGAGTCAGGAGTCAGGAGGAGATTTGAAAATTTCTTTGCCATCTCTTGAAATCCCCAAAAATGCACACTTTTTCCGGTATACCCTTCAAAACCCTTGCACTAATTTCTGTGTTTATCAGCCTCTAACCTTTGATATATCAAGGTTTTAGGTTTATTCAGCAAACCCTAATTAGGTGAATAATTGATAGTAACGTAAACAATCATCTGGTAAAAGACGCAAGATAAAATCTCTGTCTTTATTCCAATTAGAAATATGTTCCTCCTGAT